>JAUVMS010000163.1 GCA_030600135.1 Hyphomicrobiales bacterium
AACCATGATGAAGAGCGCATGATACAACTTGATGTGACAGGTCTCCAAAGGGATGTTTTTTCGTTGGAGTTGCGCAAATCCAATGTGCCTAGAGTATGAAATACACCGGATATTTCATGGCCTGACGAACTTGATCAGTAATGCGATTCGGTTATTCCTTGCTCCGTAATAGGTGTTCCACCAATACCGAGATGAACCTGTGAAGTTGACAGGGTGGAAAAATTTCACATATCATAATGTTTTGAAACTATTGATGGTTTTATGACTAGGTCTAACTTGTCAAGATAGTTTGCCCCGCTGCGTCGGGGGTTGGCGATAGACTTCACGCGAAATACAAATAGGCCCGATCTCTTTCGTGAGATGTCGCTGATCGCACTGACTTGCTTCAGCCGCGACCGTGTTGGCACAGCGTGATTTTTTGATAAAACCAGAGGCCGCTTGGCAACGATAGTTGCGAGTTGTGCAATAACTAAATCGCCCAGTTTCTCCAACACGGTTTTTACTTTCGACGGATTGTATCAACGTTTCTATTTCAACCATTTGGGGAACATTTGAAGATTGCGATTTTGGCGGCATTGCCGCATTGAGATGCGCATTCTAACGGCGATATACATATGCATAGCATAGCTGTGAACTTTCCGAATTGCGGCAGGATGTTTCCTGAAAGAACTTTCGCATGATTTGAACGACAGTTCGTTGTTCGTCATTGCGTCGTGAGTCGGCGTGGTGTCGATCCTGACAATTGTTGGGTCGTTGTCTGTCTACTCAGGAGCCCTGACGGCGGTCGCGGGAAGCCTTGGTTGCATCGTGAGGCAATCTCGTCTTGTCTCGCCATTAATCGGTGGCTAGAAATTGGGTCCTCGCGCCAGGTGCGATCGCTGCCCTCGAGACGATGAGCTGGAAACTCAAACTGCCAATGTGGTTTGTGGCGGCCCAGGGCCAATGCGACCATGGATGCGGTTGATCTCGACCACCGCTCCCGGTTATTGCAGCGAGGCGTTGGAACACCACCTGTTTCCGGCGCCGGCCAGCGGTCAACTTGATCACGTTGCGGGAAGAGCATATCGCCGTCCAACGCCAGTCTGCGCCATCATGCGGCAGGCTAGTCCTGACCGCGGAGAGAACCATGGGCCCGGCAAGGACGACCGCACGAGAGCTTGACAACCTGGCCCGGAACTAGAGAACAACCAAGATCCGGAGCAGACCTAACTTAGATGGTGAGCCAAAGAGGCACAGAGCGCATCACCGGCATGTCGATCAACATCTAGATGAGTCACGACTCGAACACGCCGTTCACCAAATGCCCCGATTGCTACACCGTCATTCTTGCAAAGGCGAACGAGGTCACTCGCGTCTGGACCGTCATCTGCAAGGTCGAAGATGACGATGTTCGTATCGACAGGAAGCATGTGCTTTACCTTAGAAATCTTGCAGATGCGTTCAGAAATGGATTTGGCTAATGCATGATCGTCTGCCAGTCTTTCGACGTGATGGTCCTTGCAGGCACATAGCAGCCAAAATTCCGGACTGGCGCATGGCGCCACCAAGCTGCTGTTTGACGGCCCAAGCATGGTCGATAAAGTCGTGTGATCCGGCCAATACAGCGCCTACCGGCGCCCCCAAGCCCTTACTGAAGTCAATCCAGCAGGAATCGTAGCCCGCACACCATTCGCTCGCAGATCTTCCGCTTTGAACGACGGCATTCATCAAGCGTGCGCCATCCATGTGTGTTGCAAGACCCGCATCCTTGGCAACAGTGCAAACCGCCCGGATTTGATCGAGCGGCCAGACAGCACCGCCAGCCATGTTGGCGGTCTGTTCGACGCATAGCATACGACTTCGCGGCGTGTACCGCGAACCCGTCGAAATAGCCGATTTGAGCTGACCGGGTTGGAGGGTCCCACGATCGCCATCGAGAGCTTTAATCATTGCCCCACTAAGAACGGCGGGAGCGCCTCCTTCGAAATTGACGATGTGGCAGGAGCGTTCACAGATGACCTCTTCACCGGGCCGGATGTGCACTCTGATGGCGATCTCGTTGCACATCGTGCCGGAGGGCAGAAAAACAGCTCCATCCTTGCCCAACAGATCGGCAACGCGCGCGCACAGAGCTGTCGTGGTTGGGTCTTCACCCTCCTGCTCGTCTCCAACCTCCGCCGTCAGAACCGTTTTCCGCATCGCAGCGGTCGGCTTTGTTTTCGTATCTGAATAGAAATCGTACATTGATCTATGCCCCCTAAAGTCTGCCTGGCTCGGTAGTCAAATAACGATACGTCAAACTAGAATGGGATCACCGCGTACACAACCGCTATTGATCCGAAGGAAAATTCTGCTTCCGCTACGGAGGAATATTTTGCGCATGCTCATTTGAGGACTCCTTCAAGTGGAGTTTCGCGATTCCAAAACCGGTTCGGGTTATCGCGGTCGTTTGCGTAATCTGCGCGCGTGGCATAGCCATCCAAGACATAGATCACGGGTTCCTCATAGGAATGGTGTTCGCGAATGGCCTCGATCGCGAAAGCAAGCAGACTTGGATCTTGTGGGATGGAGAATGTGAGTACGCGGGCTGCCAATGAAACTGTTTCGTTTTTTTCTCCGTCAATCGACCCAGCTCTTGAGCGATAGAACTGGGTTCCCGCACCGCTTTCGAAACATACACGATCATAGTGGGCACCGTAGTTCAGGCCAACGGCATCCGAGACCGCGTCCCGTAGGCGATCATCATCGTCGTCATTCGAGAGTTCCGTCCAAACGAACCAAACACGTTCTATTGAACACGAGTTGAGTATGGCGTCCACTGGCGTCGACATCTCCCCGTCCGTTCCTAATGCTGATTGCTGCTTTTTGATCGGCCTAATTGGTCGCACATCGTGTTCGCAGGAGTGTTGGTGCGTTGAGCGAGGCTTGTTAGATAACCCGCCATGTCTCCAGCTCCTTTTCGTGACGATCAGAGTTGCTAGAGACTTGTGCATCGCAGGCGCAATTTGCGAATAATTTGTTCACTTTTAAGCAATCTTGTTGCAAAAATAGGCAGATCACACAATTATTGGTCGTTATAATGGAATTGGATCAGCTGGACCGACGAATTCTTGCGGAGCTGCAAGAGAATGCAGACCTGGCGAACACGGCTCTTGCCGAACGGGTTGGACTGTCACCATCGGCATGCCTGCGGCGTGTCGCGCGTCTTAAATCCAGCGGTGTTATTCGGCGCATCGTAGCGCTGATTGATCAGGCGCACTTGGATCGCAGGCTCTCTGCGATCGTCACCGTAAAGTTTGAACGGCACGGACCTGAGTTTCGGCGAGATTTCATCAAGCTCGCCCGAAGCGAACCTGCGGTGTCGCAATGCTATATGGTTTCAGGTGATATGAGCTGTGTCTTAGTCCTACATGTGGTGGACATGGACGAATACACCGAACTTGCAGACCGCTTTTTTCATGGCGATAGCAACGTGGCAGCTTTTACGACACATTTCGTGCTGTCCACGATGAAACTCGAAAACCCCCCCGCAATCTGACGCGACAGTATTAACTGACCGTACCGACCGCCCGTAGTGATCCGCGTTTCTGCCTTTGGCCCACCCCCGCCGAGCACGGTACAACCCGAGCGAGTCTGGTCCCCCTTCAATTGCTGCCGCGAAGATTTGGTTTGGTGCGACCTTTGTTGAATCTCGGGGTATGGCGTATCCATGGGCGGCAGTAGTTCGACGCCCTTTTCCGCCCAATCCGCCCAACCCACCACCCCAAACCTACCGCCCGCGCACATAGGCGCCCGGGGTTTCGCCAAAGGTCTCGCGGAATGCTTGGACGAAGGCGCTCGGACTTTGGTAGCCGAGATCGAGCGCGGTGGTGGTGACGCTGTGGCCTTCGGCGAGACGCTCGAGTGCCAATGCCATGCGCACCTGGCGGCGCCACTGGCGATAGGTTTCTCCGGTCTCTGCTTCGAACAACCGCATCAGGGTTCGTGCCGAGGCACCGACCTCGCCCGCCAGGTGTTTTAGGGCGTGCGGGGCGCCCGGATCGGCGGTGACGATGGCCATCGCGCGCCGCAGCCGCTGGTCCTTGGGTCGCGGCAACTGAAGCGGGCTCGGCTCGAGTTGTATCGCCTCCATCACCAGCAAATCGATGAGCGGCTGGCGCATCTCTTTGCTCGGGCCCGTAGCAAGGCGCAGCAACACCTCGCGCAAGAGCGGCGTCACCCGCCAGACGGCGCAGATATCCGGCAGTTTCGGGTGATGGCCGTCAACGTAGACGGTGCGCATCGAGACCGCGGTGGTGCAGCGGATGTCGTGCACGCTGCCCGCCGGCAGCCACAAGGCGCGCCCCGGCGCCACCACCCAGGTGCCCGGCTCGGCGGTCACGCGCATGACGCCGCTCAATGAATGAACGATCTGGTGGACGTCGTGGCTGTGGGGCTCGATTAGCGCGCCCTTGGGGTAGTCGGTCTCGAGGCCGGTGGTTTGGAGCGATGGCACTAACTTTGTCACTTTAGGGACATAACTTGTCTGAACGTCGATAGAGTGTAGCGCTTGCTTGCACTAAGCTCAACACCATCGACCGCGAGAGGCGAGGGTCATGGCAATGAGTCGTTCAAGGACATTTTTGGTGGCAAATCTCGGGCATTTCGCCGACCATTATTTCCTCCTCATCTTCCCGACGGCGGTTCTGGCGATCCACCGCGAATGGCAGATGTCCTATGGCGATGCGTTGGCGCTCGGAACACCGATGTTCGTTGCCTTCGCGCTCGCCACTTTGCCGGCCGGTTGGCTCGGTGATCATTGGAGCCGGGCTCGAATGCTGGCGGTATTCTTCATCGGGCTTGGCGTGGCAAGCGTGCTGACCGGATTTGCAGCGGGGCCCATATCGCTCGCGGCTGGCCTCGGTGGCATTGGCGTGTTTGCCGCCATTTATCATCCTGTTGGGCTTGCGATGGTGAGCGAGCTTGCCGACCGGCCGGGACGGGCGTTGGCCATCAACGGTGTCTACGGAAACTTGGGTCTTGCGGCGGCGGCGCTCGGCACCGCCGTCCTCACATCTCTCTTTGGATGGCGGAGCGCATTCGTCGTACCAGGCCTCATTTCCATTGTGCTCGGCGTTTGTTATGGCGTTTTCCTCCACAGAACGCCGCAAGAACGGAAACATCACCCGAGCACGCGCGCCAGCCGATCGCCTCACTACCCGATATCAACGCAACTGAGGGCTTTGGCCGTTGTCTGCGTTGCTGCATTCTTCGGCGGACTTGTGTTCAATGTGGTGACGGTCACACTGCCCAAAATTTTCGAACTCAAACTCGGCGCCTACGACGTGTCGCTCACCGATATCGGGTTCGTTACGTCAGCCACGTTCGCCGTTGCGGCATTTGCGCAACTGCCGGTGGGGGCGCTGCTTGACCGCTTCGGCGGCAAGATTGTTTTCCTCTGCGTCCTGGCGGTTGAGGCCATATTGCTTTGGGTGATGAGCGCGAGTGTCGGAGCCGCGACCTTGCCGATCGCGCTGGCGCTCGTGGTGGTGCTCTTTGCCGAGCTGCCGGTGACGCCGTGGCTGCTCGGGAATTTCATCGATACGGAATGGCGAGCGCGCGCCTTTGCCATCGATTATGTGCTGGCACTGGGTATCGGTGCGCTTGCCTTGCCATTCGTCGGGTGGGCCGCCGGACCGCAAGAGAACTTTTCGGTTCTCTTCGTGTTCTTGGCGGGCGCCGCGGTTATCGTGTTTCTGGCCGCCTGGTTGCTACCAGCAGTGATGCCTGCTCGACGAACACATGTCGAAGGCGCTATTGGGGCAAGTTTCTCAAAGGCGCGAGGCGGCGGTTAAGACGATAGCTCGGATAGCGCGTCATGAGACGACGGACGGTGTCGCGCGCGTCGACGAGCTTGCCAGCCGCTAGCTGGTTGAGGGCCAAGAGCTCGAGAGCCTGAGGGTGATCAGGTGTTGCTTTCAGAAGTTGCTCGAGTTGATCGATCGCGTCGTCCGGGCGAAGCGCGCGACTGTAAAGCGCGGCCAGATCGAGGAAAATATTTGCATCGTTCGGAGCGAGCCGGAGTGCGTCTTTGAGTGCCCGCTCCGCGCCTTCGACATCGCGAAGAACCGCTAGCACATTGCCCAAAGATTGGTAGAGCACTGCCGAGCCTCCAAGTTTCGCTATTGCTGACCGCAACGTCGCCTTGGCCTCGCGCGGTCGGCGCGCTTGCATCTGTACACGCGCGAGCAGCAGCCAGGCATCGCCGAGCTGTGGATCCATGGCGACGGCCGTGCGCAGTGCCTTTTCCGCTGCCGGCAGATTGCGCAACACCAGAGCAAGGCCCGCGATGCTCATCTGCGTCTCGGGGAAGTCGGCATTGGCCATCAAAGCGCGCTGATGCTCCTGCATGACGCTGGCAATAGCTTGGAGATCGTCTTGACGCAAATCCGATCGCGTGGCGTCCAGTACTTGTGGGATGGCGGTCAGGCGAACAGCCCGCGACTTATCGCGCAGGAAAGGAATGGCGTGAGCGACCCGATCGTTGCGCGGAGCCCCGTCTGCCAATGCCGCGGCCACGCCACGCACAATCGAGCTCTTGTCGCCTTGGAGCGGTTTGATCCGCTTCAGGCTGTCCCCTGAGACACGCCCCCGCAGCAGATCGAGCGCCGTGGCGCGGACGATGGCCGGTTGCTCGGTGTTCAACGCCAGATCCATCAACTCTTTGACGATCATGCCGCCGCCCGCCTGGCTTCGCGCCTGGTGGAAGAGCGTGGCGAAGTGAGGCGTGCCGATGCGACCCTCGGGATACCTCTTCTTAATCTCCTCCGTCGCCCAACTCGCAGGCTTATCGTCATGACATCCGGTGCAGGCGTTCGGTGTGCCTATGGCCTGTGTCAAGTCCGGGCGAGGAACGCGAAAGCTGTGATCGCGCCGCGGATCGACGACCATGTAGTTGCGCGCCGGCATGTGGCAACTGACGCACTGGGCGCCCTCAGTACCTGGTTCGTGGAAATGGTGCGACGAGGAATCGTAGTCGCGTGGTTTCAGTGATGCAAAATCTGCATTGCCGGCCGGGCTATGACACTGGGTGCAGACGCCATTTCCCTCCGCGCGAAGGGTGCCGGAATGGGGCTCATGACAATTCGTGCAACGCACGCCCTTTGCGTACATCTTGCTTTGCAGGAACGAACCATGGACGTAAACCTCATCGAGGATCTGACCGTCGGCGTGATAGAGCCCCGGCCTCAGGAGTGCCAGGCGATAGTGGTCGTCGAATGGGGCACCGATCGGTGGACTGTTGGGCGAGACCGCCTGGCGACGGGAATGGCATGTCGCGCAGATCTGGATTTCCTTTTCGGCATCGGCTGCTTCGAATGTGGCGATCAGCCCATCCGCGC
>JAUVMS010000126.1 GCA_030600135.1 Hyphomicrobiales bacterium
GGTCGACATCCTCACCTGCCTGTGCCTGCTGCTTTTCCTGGGGGCCATGGGCAAGTCGGCGCAGTTTCTGCTCCACACCTGGTTGCCGGACGCCATGGAGGGCCCGACACCGGTGTCCGCACTCATTCATGCCGCGACAATGGTGACGGCGGGGGTATTCATGGTGGCCCGTCTCTCGCCCCTATTCGAGCTTTCACCAACCGCGCTCTGGGTGGTCACGCTGGTTGGCGCAACGACAGCCTTCTTCGCCGCAACCGTCGGCCTGGTACAGAATGACATCAAGCGCGTCATTGCCTACTCCACCTGCTCGCAGCTTGGGTACATGTTCGTGGCCTGCGGCGTAGGTGCCTATTCGGCCGGCATTTTCCATCTCTTCACCCATGCCTTTTTCAAGGCTTTGCTGTTTCTTGGCGCCGGCTCGGTCATCCACGCCACGAGCGACGAGCAAGACATGCGCAACATGGGTGGGCTGGCCCCGAAAATCCGTTGGACCTGGGCGCTGATGTTGGTTGGCACACTGTCATTGACCGGCGTTGGGATCCCCCACCTCATCGGAATGGCCGGGTTTTATTCCAAGGATGCCATCATCGAGGCATCGCACGCCGCACACACAGACATTGGCAACTACGCATTCTACTTGCTGGTGGCCGCCGCGTTCATGACCTCGTTCTATTCCTGGCGCTTGATGTTCATGACCTTCCATGGCCGCTCGCGGGCGACACCTGAGGTCGAAAAACATGTTCACGAGTCGCCTTGGGTCATGCTGGTTCCACTCATTCTCCTGGCTCTCGGTGCAATCGGTTCCGGCGTGCTCTTCAAGAGTCTGTTCATTGGCGAGGGCTACGGCGATTTCTGGCGTACATCGCTCTACACCCAGCCGGACAATCATATCCTTGAGGCGATGCACCACGTGCCCGAGTTTGTGCTCTGGGCACCGTTCGTCATGATGGCGGCGGGTTTTGCATTGGCTTACCTGTTCTACATTATGGCGCCAAGCTTGCCGGGCTTTTTCGCGCGCGCGTTCAAGCCAATTTATCTCTTCCTGCTCAACAAGTGGTACTTCGACGAGCTTTACGATTGGCTCTTCGTTCGCCCGACGTTGCGGCTGGGTCGCGCGCTCTGGAAGACGGGCGATGAGAAGGTCATTGACGGCATTGGCCCGAACGGCATTGCCGCTCGCGTGCTCGACGTCACCCGTGGCGTCGTCAAAATCCAATCCGGCTACGTCTATCACTACGCCTTTGCCATGCTCATCGGCGTGGCGCTGATCGTTTCCTATTTCTGGGTGCCGCAATTGCTTGAAAGCGCGCGGGGGGCAGGGCAATGAACGCAGTTGAGAGTTGGCCGCCACTCTTATCCATTGTTACGTTCCTGCCGCTGGCGGGCGCGCTCTTTATCCTCGTCGTCCCTCGTGAGGCCGAGGGAAATGCGCGCTGGACGGCGCTTTGGACGACCCTAATCACGCTTATTCCAGCACTTGCCATTTGGTATCTGTTCGACCCGACTACGGCCCATTTCCAATTCGTCGAGGAGCGCGAATGGCTCGGTGGTTCCTTTAAATACAAGATGGGCGTCGACGGCATTTCGATGCTGTTCGTCGTGTTGACGGCCTTCTTGATGCCGATTTCCATTTTGGCGAGTTGGGATGCAATCCAGACCCGCGTCAAGGAATTCATGATCGCATTTCTGGTGCTCGAGACCTTGATGATCGGCGTCTTTTGCGCGCTCGACCTGGTGCTCTTTTATGTCTTCTTCGAGGGCGGCCTCATTCCGATGTTCCTCATCATCGGGGTTTGGGGAGGTGCGCGCCGGGTCTACGCGAGCTTCAAGTTCTTCCTCTATACGCTGTTGGGATCGGTCCTCATGCTGCTCGCCATGATGGCGATGTATTGGCACGCCGGCACCACCGATATCCCGACCTTGCTCACGACAAAATTCCCGTTCGAACCGCTCGACATTCTAGGGTTTGGCGTGCCGGGCGGCATGCAATCCTTCCTCTGGCTCGCGTTTTTTGCCTCGTTCGCCGTCAAGATGCCGATGTGGCCGGTGCACACCTGGTTGCCAGACGCGCACGTCGAGGCGCCCACGGCAGGCTCGGTGATCCTCGCCGCCATTCTCTTGAAAATGGGCGGCTATGGCTTTTTGCGTTTCTCGATCCCGATGTTCCCGGTGGCGTCCGACTTGTTCACACCCTTCGTATTCGTGCTGAGCATCGTGGCGATCATCTATACCTCGCTCGTGGCGCTTGCCCAGGACGATATGAAGAAGCTCATAGCCTATTCATCCGTCGCCCATATGGGCTTCGTGACGATGGGCATGTTCACTTTGACAACCCAGGGCGTCCAGGGCGGGATTTTTCAGATGCTGTCTCACGGCCTTGTCTCCGGCGCCCTATTCCTTTGCGTCGGCGTCGTTTATGACCGCATTCACACGCGAGAGATTGCGGCCTACGGCGGCCTGGTTAACCGCATGCCGATGTACGCCTTCTGCTTCATGGTCTTCACGCTCGCCAATGTCGGCCTGCCCGGAACCAGCGGTTTTGTCGGTGAGTTCCTGAGTTTGGTGGGGGCGTTCAGGGTCAACACCTGGGTCGCCTTCCTCGCCACGACAGGCGTCATTCTTTCAGCGGCCTATGCGCTATGGCTCTACCGCCGGGTTATTTTCGGCAAGCTCGAAAAGCCTGCCCTACAGGGCATACTCGACATGAATTCGCGCGAAATCGCTTGTCTCGCTCCGTTGGTCGCACTGACCATCTTGTTTGGTGTCCATCCAGCACCACTGCTCGACGTCTGCGCCGCTTCGGTGGATGCGTTGATCTCCAATTATCAATCGGCGCTTGCCGCTGCCGAAGGCGCGCAATTGGCGCTTGGACGATAGGGAGCGCGTGATGAACATCGATTTCTCAGCCCTAGCCGTTTATGGCCCACTGCTACCGGAAATACTCCTGGTGGTCGGGGCGATGATTATTCTCCTGATCGGGGTTTTCCGCGAGGACGGTCAGGCGGGCTCGCTTGGCTGGGTCGCGGTCGCATTGCTTGTCGCCGCCGGCTTGCTTGTCTTGCGCCAACCGGCCGAGCCGCAAACCCTATTCAATGGCGCGATCGTTATCGACCCGTTCTCGAAGTTCATGAAATCCTTGGCGCTATTGGGCGCTGCTGTCACCCTTTTCATGTCATTCGACTACATGCGCGAGGCGCGCATCCTGGGTTTTGAATTCCCGGTCCTGGTGCTCTTTTCCGTCGCCGGCATGATGATGATGATTTCCGCCGGTGGCCTCATCACGCTATATCTCGGCCTCGAGATGCAAAGCCTGGCGCTATACGTGGTGGCGGCGCTGCGGCGTGATTCGCCACGCTCCGGCGAGGCTGGGCTCAAGTATTTCGTGCTCGGTGCGTTGTCCTCGGGCATGCTGCTCTACGGGGCATCGCTCGTCTACGGTTTCACCGGATCCACACAATTCACCACGATCGCCGAGCAGATTCAGTCCTCCGGTGCCGGCATCGGCCTCATTATCGGCTTGGTGTTCTTGCTAGCCGGCCTTGCTTTCAAGATATCGGCTGTTCCATTCCACATGTGGACGCCGGACGTCTACGAAGGGGCTCCGACCCCCATCACCGCGTTCTTTGCCGCGGCACCAAAGATTGCCGCCATGGCTCTTTTGGTGAGAACGGTGCTGACGGCCTTTCCGTCGATTACAACGCAGTGGCAACAAATCCTGGTTTTCATGTCCATTGCTTCGATGGTTTGGGGCGCCTTTGCTGCCATCGGTCAAACCAACATCAAGCGGCTGATGGCTTATTCCTCCATCGGCCACATGGGCTTCGCCCTGGTCGGGCTCGCGTCGGGCAGTGCCGAGGGCACCAAGGCCGTTATCATCTATCTCGCCATCTATTTGGTGATGACGCTCGGTACGTTCGCCTGCATTCTGGCGATGCGCCGGGGCGATCAGATGATCGACGAGATCGATCAGCTGGCTGGATTGGCGGAAAACAATCTGCCCATGGCATTCGTCCTGGCGATGCTGCTCTTCTCGCTTGCGGGCCTCCCGCCGCTCGCTGGGTTCTTCGCCAAGTTCTATGTTTTTCTGGCCGCCGTGGAGGCAGGCCTCTGGCCGCTCGCCATCCTCGGCGTCTTGGCCAGCGTCGTTGGCGCGTACTATTACCTGCGCATCGTCAAGGTCATGTTCTTCGACGAGCCAGCCGATGCCTTCGAACCGATGTCGAGCAGTTTGCGCGTCGTCTTTGGCGCGGCCGGAATTTTCGTCCTGCTCTACGTATTTTACCCAACGCCGCTCGTTGCTGCTGCTGCTCGAGCAGCCAAGACATTTTTCTAACGCGCCATGAACTCAGCCCACAAACTTCCGGACCACCATCGACTGGCGCTATTTGGCGACATCGACTCGACCAATTCCGAAGCACTGCGCCGCGCCCACCGATGCGAACCAGGCGGGGTCTGGATTGTCGCTGAACGCCAATTGCAGGGGCGCGGCCGGTCGGGGCGAATGTGGCAGTCGGAAAAGGGCAACTTTTATGGCAGCCTGCTGCTACAACTCGACATTGCTCCCGACGCGCTCCAGCAGTTGCCGCTCGCGATCGGTGTCGCCGCATATGATGCCATCTCCGCCGTGGCTCAGCTGCCAGAGAACAGCGCCCTGCACCTCAAATGGCCAAACGACATCTTGCTCGAAAGGGCAAAACTCGGCGGCATCTTGATCGAGAGCATGAAGCCCGCGGGCGCGACAGCAACATACGTTGCCATCGGCATCGGATTAAATCTTGCGCACCATCCCGACGACGCGACACGGGCCGCCACAAATCTCAATGCTCACAATTACGCCGTAACGCCGAGCGCAATGTTGCAGGCACTGGCGCATGCCATCGATCTGCGTCTTGGCGTCTGGGATCTCGGTCGAGGCAACGAAAGCATCCGTCAGGCGTGGCTTCAGCGTGCCATCGGAATTGGCGACGAGGTCTCGGTCAAGCTTAGCACCGAAGTTTGCCACGGCATCTTTGAAGGAATAGACGACCAGGGCGCGTTGCGGCTACGACAAAAAGATGGAACGAAAAGACGAATTACGTTTGGCGATGTAATGCTACATGCCTAAACTGGAAAAAACAGACGGGGACAGGCATTGGCCAAGTCGGCCCAAAATACCGAAGAACTCGTTTATCTGCCTCTTGGTGGCGCTGGCGAAATCGGCATGAACCTTTACCTCTACGGGTTGGGGCCGCCGGACCGGCGTCAATGGTTGATGGTCGATCTTGGTGTGACGTTTCCTGGCGAGTATGAACCCGGCGTCGATATCATCATGCCGGAGACACGCTTCATCGAGGAGGAGCGTAGCCAACTCGCCGGCATCGTGCTGACCCACGCCCACGAAGACCATTTCGGCGCGGTGATTGATCTTTGGCCGGACCTGGGCGCGCCAATCTATGCAACACCTTTTACGGCAACGTTGTTGAAGACCAAGCTGGCCGAGTTTGGCGGCAATCAGAGTCTGCCGATCCATGAAGTCGAACTCGGTGCTCGTTTTCAGGTCGGCTCCTTCGATCTTGAGTTCGTAACCATGGCCCACTCGATTCCCGAGCCCAATGCACTCGCAATTCGCACCCCCGCCGGCATGGTTGTCCACACTGGCGACTGGAAGCTCGATCCTGATCCTGTCGTTGGCGCGCCGAGCGACGAGAAGCGCCTCAAGGAGTTGGGCGATGAAGGCGTCGACGTCCTCATTTGCGATTCAACCAATGTCTTTCGCGACGGCATTTCTCCATCCGAGGCCGAAGTGGCCCGCTCGCTTACCGAGATCATCAGGGCTGCCAAGTATCGTGTGGCGGTCACCACGTTCGCGTCCAACGTGGCACGAATTTTGTCCGTCGCCCGCGCCACCAAGGAGGCTGACCGTCATCTTGTCGTGGTCGGCCGCGCGATGCTTCGGATCATTCAGGTGGCCCGCGAAACTGGCAAACTGCCGAAAGATTTTCGCTTCCACGAGCAGAACGAATTCGGCTATTTGCCACGCGAAGACGTGGTGTTGCTCTGCACCGGCAGTCAAGGCGAGTCGCGTGCCGCGCTTGCCCGCGTGTCCGAAGATCAGCACCCCCACGTTGCGCTTGCCCCGCGCGATATCGTCGTATTTTCGTCGCGCACCATACCCGGCAATGAGAAAGCCGTCGGACGGGTACAGAACGCGCTTGCCGCCCAGGGAATCGAACTCGTCACCGACAACGAGGCCCTCGTTCACGTCACCGGCCATCCGCGACGGGGTGAATTGGCCGCGATCTACAAATGGACCCGCCCAAAGTCGGTCATTCCAATGCACGGCGAGGTTCGCCACCTCGAGGAGCATGCACGCTACGCGTTGGCCAACGGCATTGAGCAAGCACTGCCGGCACGCAATGGCGACGTCATAAGGCTGCTGCCAGGGCCACCGAAAAAGATCGATGAGGCGCCGGCTGGTCGGGTTTATCGTGACGGTGACTTGATCATCGAGTTTGACGATGACTCTGTGCGCGAGCGTCGCAAGCTCTCGTACGTCGGACTTGTCTTGGTTGCGATCGCGTTGTCTCGCAAGGGTGAGCTGTTGGCCGATCCGAACGTCGCCCTCGACGGGGTTCCCCGTGAGGACGAGGACGGTAACGAGCTCGAGCTGCGCGTCATGAACGCGGTCGAAGGCGCCATTGAGAGCATTCCGCGCACGCGTCGTAAAGATCCAGAACTGGTGCGCGAGGCGAGCCGACGCGCGGCACGGGCCGCTGTCGGCGAGATTTGGGGCAAGCGACCCATCTGCAAGGTGCTCGTTACTGTGCTGTAGCTGCTGCGACGGATCGGCTATGAAGGAACCGCGCAAATCAGCTAGGGAGTGCTCAGATGATTGGTCGCCTCAACCATGTCGCGATTGCCGTGCCGGATATTCAATCAGCAGCCGCGCTCTATCAGAACACGCTCGGCGCGGAGGTTTCAGAGGCCGTCCCCCAGCCTGACCATGGTGTCACCACGGTTTTCATTACGCTGCCGAACACCAAGATTGAATTGTTGGAGCCGCTGGGTGAGGGCTCGCCCATCGCCTCGTTCCTGGAGCGCAACCAATCGGGCGGCATCCACCATGTCTGTTATGAAGTCGACGACATTATTGCCGCGCGCGACCGGCTGCAGGCCGAGGGCGCTCGTGTTTTGGGCGATGGTGAGCCGAAAATCGGCGCCCACGGCAAGCCGGTGATGTTCCTGCATCCCAAGGATTTCTGCGGCACTCTCGTGGAACTCGAACAGGCCTAGCGGTGCGTGTAAACGAGCCATGTGGTCCGCTACTGCTTGGCCAAATTCTCGCGCCTTCGCATAGCATATGAGGCGGTTGCGTTTTCCAGTACGACAGCCGGAAGGGTACGACGCAAATGTCGATCACGTTTGGCCTAGCCATCTATCTCATCATCTGGTGGCTCGTGCTTTTTGTCATCCTTCCCATCGGCGTCAGAACGCAACAGGAGGTCGGTGAGATTGTTCCGGGCACGCCGGAAAGTGCGCCAGCAGCCCCCCAAATGCTCCGCAAGCTCGTGCTAACCACGTTGGTATCGGTCGCGGTGTTTGCTGTGGTCTACGTCGTGATCGTATACAAACTGATTGATCTCGACCGCGTTCCCATAGGCATTTGAGCGCGTGCTCCCAAAAAAAAGCAAGGCCCGTTAGGACCTTGCTGGGTCTCGTCGCCACCTCCCGACACGAAGCCGTGGGTGGCTTTGTCCTCCCTAGACCTGGGTCGGGAACGCCGGCAGGAGAGCCGTCATCCGCCCAAGAGCCAACAACATAGTAAAACTGTATCGCCCTGTCACCTGTAATGATGAGCAGAAACTCTGCCTTTGCATAGATCTTGTTAGTTGATGGCTTGGAGCTGGTATGCCGACCGGCTGGGATTGCTTCGAGGGTCAGAACTGGTTATTAGCGGCCGGGCACCTGAAGCATAAATTGTCGGCATACGCCCCGACACATTGGTCTGCGGCGCCGACCGCAACACAAGATTTCAGCAGGTCCCAGCCAATGCGCCTTTCGCAATACTTCTTGCCGATTCTCCGCGACACTCCGAAGGAAGCGGAAATCATTTCACATCAGCTCATGCTGCGCGCCGGAATGGTACGACAGTCGAGCGCCGGCATTTATTCCTGGCTCCCCTTGGGCTTCCGCGTACTGTAGAAGATCGAGCAGATCGTTCGCGAGGAGCAAGATCGCGCCGGCGCCATCGAAGTCCTGATGCCGACAATTCAGCCGGCGGATCTTTGGAAGGAAAGCGGTCGGTACGAGGACTATGGCAAGGAGATGCTGCGCATCGAGGATCGCCACGAGCGCGAGATGCTGTATGGCCCGACCAA
>JAUVMS010000056.1 GCA_030600135.1 Hyphomicrobiales bacterium
ATAGCGGATCTGGTTCATCGCGGCATTGTTGCCGATCACCGCGATGTAGGGCGCGCCGAACCGGTTCGCGGTTTCCATGTCGAAGGCGGTCATGCCGAACGAGCCGTCGCCGTAATAGCAGAGCACTTCCTTGTTCGGATGGGCGAGCTTGGCGGCGAGCGCGAAGCCGGTGCCGACACCGAGCGAGCCAAGTGCACCCGGATCCATCCAGTTGCCCGGGCGCCGCGGTTGGACGGCTTGGGCGGAAATGGTCACCACGTCGCCGCCGTCGCCGATGTAGATCGTGTCGTCACCCAGGAACTCGTTGATCTCCCACGCCACACGATAAGGGTGGATGGGTGACTGATCCGAAAGGAAGAGGGGCATGAGCTTTTCGGTGCGTGCTACCTCCTCCTTGCGCAGGATGGCCATCCATTCCTGGCGGTCGGCCTGTTTCGCTTTATTGATGCGGCCACTCGCAGCCTGGCCAACGGCTTTCAAGATTGCGCCCGGATGTCCCGCGAGGCCGAGCGAAATATCGCGGTTCTTGCCAACGGTACGATAATCGAGATCGATTTGGACAAGCGTCGCGTCAGAGCGAATGCGCTTGCCATATCCCATGCGAAAATCGAACGGCGTACCGACAATGACGATAACGTCTGCCTTGTCGAATGCGGTGCGCCGCGTGCGATTGAAATGATGCGGATCGCCCGGCGGCAGGAGCCCTCGTCCGGCACCGTTCAGATAGGTCGGGATATCCAGTTGGCGGACCAGCGCTAGCGCTTCTTCATGACCACGGGAGATCCAAACCTGCTGACCCAGCAAGATGGCAGGGCGCTCGGCATTGACCAGGATGTCGGCGAGCTTTTCAATATCGGCCGGGTCGCCGATCGACTGGAGGGATGCGCGATAATGTCCACTCTGCGGGATAATGGCGGTCGATAAATCAACTTCGCGGTCGAGCACGTCGCGCGGGATCTCGAGATAGGATGGGCCGTAGGCACCGGCGAAGCACTCGCGCGCGGCCATGGAGACCATATCGGCAATACGCTCGGTTGAGCGAACGCCGGCCGCGAACTTGGTGATCGGCGCCATGATGTCGACATGGGGCAGGTCCTGCAGCGATCCCTGCTTGTGCTGCGTTAAGGCGCCCTGGCCGCCGATATGCAGCACCGGGCTTTCGGAACGAAAAGCCGTGGCGATGCCCGTGATGGCGTTGGTGCAGCCGGGCCCGGCCGTGGTCACGACACAACCGAGCTTGCCGGTCTGGCGGGCATAGCCATCGGCGGCATGGGCGGCGACCTGCTCGTGGCGCACATCGATGATGCGGATGCCCTCATCGATACAGCCGTCATAGATGTCTATGATGTGGCCGCCACAGAGCGTAAAAATCGTATCGACACCCTCGTTCTTGAGAGCCTTTGCGACCAAGTGGCCGCCGGAGACTATTTGTTCATCCGTGCTCTTCTGCTTGAGTGTGTCGTCTGCCGTCGTCGACATGGGCTTGTCTCCCTAAGGAAATTCGAACTCGGGTCCGTGGCTCAATCCAATTGAACGGATTTTTCCACATGGTCGCGAAGAGCCAGGGTGTGCTGGCGAACGAGTTTGCCGGCCAACTCGGTGTCGCGGGCCTCGATGGCGTCAACAATTCTGCGATGATCGTTCACCGAACGGCGGGCACGATCGGCGTCAAAAATTGTGCGCGCTCGGATCGCCCGTACATGCATGAAAAGACCGTCGGTGATTTCGACAATCAGATTGTTCTTCGACAGGCCGACTATGGCTTGGTGAAAATTAATGTTGGCGTCTGAATACTCGTCGACTTGTTCGCTAACTTTGTTCTTATCAAACGGATCGAGCCAGTTGTGAAGCGTTGCAATTTCGTCGTTGCTGGCGTTCTTGGTGACGAGGCGGGCGGCCATGCTCTCGAGCGCGGCCCAAACCACGATCATCTCCAAGATCTCGGCCTTGGACTTGCGCACAATGTAGATCCCTCGGCGGGGAACAATTTCGACCAGACCTTCCTGATCGAGGCGAGCAAGCGCTTCGCGAAGCGGGGTGCGCGAGATGCCAAACTGTTCGGATAGCTTGCGTTCATCAAGGCGTAGCTGGGCACCGTCGTCATAAATGTTCATGCCGGTGATCGCGGTCTTCAACGCATCATAAATGCGCGCCTTCAAGCTAAATCCAGCGTCTATCGGCCTTATTTCAAGCTCGAGATCAGTCATTTCAGCCTGCACATGGTTTTGCGCATCACAGCAGTTTGGGGCGTCGACATATCATTCGTGGTCCATTGGCATACCATACACCAGAGATTTGTGCATCGCAATGGATTCCGCACCCCTAACCGGGTGGGGAACTGAACCGGGATGCTGGTTCATTGAACACTTGCAGCCGGCAAATCCTTCGTATGCTTAGCTTTCCGACGGCCGGCACAGGATGTTTGACTAGCTGCAATAGGCCCATGAGGGCGCGGGGCCGAGGCTCCTACGTCAGCGCCAGCGCTCATCCCTGCCACTCGCTGCCGGGTGTGTCATCGCTGCTCGCCGGGCTTTGCCTTGAGCCCCGAATTCGCCTGATCAAAATCTGAAGCACCGGGAGGAATAGCAGGATGAGCGCGGCAATCATGATCGGGCCGGAATAGGGCCGTGTGAAAAAGATCGACATGTCGCCGCTGCTGATGAGAAGCGACTGCCTGAGTGCCGGTTCCGCCAGCGGACCGAGCACGATTGCAAGCACGGCAGGCGCCAGAGGATAGTCGAGCTTGCGCATCAAATAACCGACAATGCCGAACAGAAGCATCAGCCAGACATCGTGAAGGTCCTGGGTCGGGGCATAGCCGCCGATGAGGCAGAGGATGAAGATGATGGGCGCCAAGATCGTGAAGGGCAGCTTTAGCACCCAAATGAAGGCCGGGATGAAGAGAATGTTCAAGATGACGGCAAAGAAATTGGCGGCATAGAGCGAGGCGATGAGCCCCCATACGAATTCCTTGTGGTCGGTGAAAAGCCGGGGTCCCGGCTCAAGCCCCCAAATGACCATACCGCCCAGGAGGATAGCGGTCGTGGGCGAGCCGGGAATTCCGAGCGTGAGCATAGGCAGCATCGAGCCCGTGGATGCGGCGTTGTTGGCCGCCTCGGGCGCGACAACCCCATCCACCGCGCCCTTGCCAAAGTCGTCGGGTTTGGCGGAGATTTGCTTACCGATACCGTAGGCCATCAGTGAGCCGGGCGTGGCACCGGCCGCGGGCAGAATGCCGACGAAATAGCCCAGGAACGATCCCATGAGCGCGGTCTTCCAAGTGCCCAGAAGCTCTTTCAGATTGGCCACGGTGCGCTGCCAAGTGATCGTCGCTTCGGACAGCATGCTCTTGCCGCCAGCTTTGGTGTGTTCCTCGATCGTCCACAGCATCTCGCCGATGCCGTAGATGCCGATGGCCAGCACGAGAAAATTGATCCCGTGCATGAAACCGGTGATGCCACCAAAGACGAGCCGTGGCTCACCCGATACAATGTCGAGACCAACGGCGGCGAGGACCAAGCCAATGGCGATCGAAAACAGCGTCTTCCAAATGTCATCGCCGCCCAGGCCAACGAAGGTGGCAAAGGCGAGCATCATCAGCGAAAATTCCTCCGGCGCGCCAAAGACGAGGGCAACATGGGCCAATGGGGGCGCGAAGAAGGTAAAGAGTACGACCGAGATCGTGCCGCCGACGAAAGAGGCGACGGCGGCGGCGGTCAAGGCTTTGTCGGCCATGCCTTGCTTGGCCAATGGTCGCCCATCAAACGTCGTGGCCACAGCGGTAGATGCACCAGGAATGCCAAGCATGATGGAGGAGATTGCTCCGCCATACATTGCGCCATAATAAATCGCGGCGAGAAACATAATGGCGCCGGTGGGCGGCACGAGAAACGTCAGCGGGAGCAATATCGCAACGCCGTTCACTGATCCCAGCCCAGGCATGGCGCCGATGAACAAGCCAATCGTGCAGCCGATGAGAATGAGGCCGAGGTTCAATGGTTGGAAGGCGATGGTGAAACCGTCCAGCAGCAGGTTGATTATTTCGCCCATCCAAGCCGTCCCGTTTGTCTTTGCGCCCGGCCACAGTCCCGAGCCTCATCCATGTCGCCAACCAAGAACATCCAACCGACGAACAATCGGCGTCATCGCCGTCAAAGGAGAATTCTATAAAGTGGATAGAACAATTCCTCGGTGATGCCCTTGGGCAGCGTGATTTTCAGTGCAATCTCGAAGAAAAGGAAAGTTACGACCGGAATGATCACCATGCAGGCGATGGTCAGCACCCAAGAATGTCGCCCGACGAACTTGAGATAGAACAGGAGAAAAAGAGGAAGCGCGCCATAAACGCCGATACCGCCAAAACCTGCAACCCCGATACCATTGAAAAGAGCCACAGTAACTATGAGCGCAAGGGCGACCATGCCAACCTCGGTGAAAACGCCAGGGGCGAAAAACGGCTCTTCAGATCGTGAGATTGCAGTGCTTTTGCGAAACCAGTTCACCAAGATCCCAATGCATGAGATCAGCATCAGTGCGGACAGCCAGAAGGGCCAAAATCCGCCACCCGGTCCCTCGTCCGGGATCCAGCCGATGGGAAGCTCAGCGCTCTTCCACATGAGATACCCGGAGGCGATGGTCATGACCGATGCCATCAGAAATTCGGCAGTTCGAACGGTCATGTCATCGTCCCCGGGCGTTGGTCTTGTTGGACACTCGTCCTATTCTCTCAGATTGGCAACAGGCTACTTGATGGCACCCATCTTCATGAGCATCGCCTTGTGAACGTCGCGCTCATTTTTCCAATAAGCCATCAGCGCATCGCCGGAGAGCGCGTCGCCTTGCAGAGCCTTCTTCTTGCGATAGGTCTGCCATGCCTCGGAAGTAAAGACCTTGTTGAAGAGATCCTGGTAGTACTTTACCGCCTCTGGATCCATGCCTGGCGCACCAACCACCGTACGTTGCATGAAGTAGACAAAGTCCTGTCCCAACTCCTTGAACGTCGGGGAGTCTTTGAACAGTGCGATGCGCTCGGGCGTGAAGCAGGCCAAAGGCTTGGTCGTGCCAGCTTCGTAAAAGCCCAGTTGCTCAGAGGGGTTGTTGACGGTGGAATCAGCGTTCTTGCCAGCCAATTCCTTGGCGACCTTACCACCACCCTTGTAAGGCACGTACTTCATCTCGAGCCCATAGGCGGAGTTCAAGAAGTCCGTGAGCAAATTATCTTCCGAGGCCTTGCCGGTGCCGGCCATGATCCAGCCTTTGCCCTTGGCCTTAGCTGCCTTGACGAAGTCGTCAACCGAGTTGATGTCCTTGCGGTCGGAATGAACCCAAAGGCAGAAGGTGTCCTCGGCCATACGCATTATGGGTGTGAATTCTTCGATGTTGACACCCAAAGCAGGCTGGCGAAGCGGCGTTGTGTAGAATGAGTTCAGGGTGAACATAATAGTGTGGTTGTCACCCTTTTTACCCTTCAGATGGATAAGTGCCTCGGCGCCCGTTCCTCCCGGCTTATTGATCGGTGTGAAGGGCACGTTGGACAATTTGTCTTTGGCAATGATCGCCTGCATGAGGCGAACGGCCTTATCGGCACCGCCGCCCTTGCCAGCCATCACAACGAACTGGACCGGCTTTTTTGGCTCCCAACCGGCAGTTGCATTATTGGCGAGCCCCATTGTCAGCCCCAGCCCCGCGGCCAAGCCCAATGCAAGCGTCGATCGTCTCGTAATTATCATCATTCTCCTCCCAGGTTGTGGACGCTCAGCGCCCGTCCGCCGCCCTAGCTGCAGCGCTCGGAACCGTTTCCGAAAACCTTGGCTCAATGCAGGCGGGCATTCTTGGTGTTTGGTGCAATGTATACCACGATCAAATGCAGCGCAATCCCAGCTTTCAACTTCGAGCAATATTTTGGCCGGAGGTACATCGGTATCGGGTTTTGACATTGCAGAGGTGCGTGAAGATCTTGAACCGAGTTGCAATAACACTCAACATGAAACGAATGAAATCGGCGCTTGCAGCGACAATTCACCCATTGATCTTTGCCCGGCGCTTTCGCAGTGGCATGTTGACAAGGCATGCATATGGAGGTGGTCAGCATGAAAATCTGCATCTTTGGGGCGGGCGCAATCGGCGGCTATGTCGGATTAATGCTGAAGCGGGGTGGGGCAGATGTGTCGCTCGTGGCGCGCGGGCCGCATCTTGAGGCGATACGCGAGCATGGCCTGAAACTGATCATGAGTGACGAGGAGTTGGTGGCAAAGGTGGCGGCAAGCGACGATCCGGCCGAACTCGGACAGCAGGACTATGTGATCAGCACACTCAAGGCGCACCAGGCGTGGGAATCGGCGGATAAGCTTGCGCCGTTGTTGGGACCGGACACGACTGTCGTCACCATGCAGAACGGCGTACCGTGGTGGTACTTCTACGGCTTTGAGGGGCAATATGCGAACCTGCGGCTCGAGAGCGTCGACCCCGAGGGCCGGCAGTGGAACGCCATTGGCCCCGAACGCGTTATCGGAGCCACGGTTTATCCAGCAACGGAGATTATTGCACCAGGTGTCATAAAGCATGTCTACGGTGACAAATTTGGGCTTGGCGAGCCCAACCGCAAGGTGACGCCTCGCGTTGAAATGCTTGCCAAGGCGCTTGAAGACGGTGGCCTCAAGGCCCGCATCTACCCTGAGATCCGTAACGACATCTGGTTGAAGCTCTGGGGCAACCTTTGCTTCAACCCGATCTCCGCATTGACACATGCCACACTCGATGTCGTGGCGACGGATTCCGGTACGCGGCGGGTCGCATACAAGATGATGAGCGAAGCCGAGCGCATCGGGCGGCGCATCGGGGTGCACTTTCGTGTGGACATAACCCGGCGGATCAATGGCGCGGCCAAGGTTGGCGCCCATAGGACGTCCATGCTGCAGGACCTCGACAAGGGCCGGGCGATCGAGCTCGATGCGCTGTTGAAATCGGTTCAGGAAATGGGGCGGTTGGTTGATGTCGCGACCCCGACGATTGACACCGTGCTTGCTCTGACCCAGCAAATGGGCCGCGTCGCCGGCGTTTATCCGACATTTCCAGAACCGGATCTGGCAGAGGTGGCGGCCAAGGGCGTGGTGGATTGAGGCGATCAGAAATTCGCCACATGATGGGGAGCGGGGGTCGATCCACAGACGAAGCGGGCGACCGGTAAGGGCGTGGCGATGAGACTGCGGTTGCATACGCGTTGTCAGAACTCGGCCGGTCAGCGCGTTCGCATCGTTCTCAACTTGAAGGGCGTGGCCTATGAGTACGTTGCAATCCCGTCCCTCAGGAACGATGCCTTCAGGGAGCTCAGCCCGCATGGACTCATGCCGGTTCTGGAGGTCGACGGCCACGCTGTCGTGCAATCGTTAGCCATCGTCGAACTCTTGGAAGAGCTGTTTCCAGAGCCGAGCGTGCTGCCAGTCGAGCCGATTGCGCGCGCCGAGGCACGGGCATTCGCCAACGCCATCGCATGCGACCTTCATCAGCTCAACAACCACCGCGTGCGTCGCTACTTGGCCGAGGAGTTGAGCGCCGACGAACACGAGACCATTGCGTGGTATCGACATTGGATTGCACGTTCGTTCGCCGGATTGGAAGCGAGCCTTGCACGCCGCCCTCAAGAGCACCGGTTCTGCTTCGCCTCACAACCGACGATGGCCGACGCTTTTTTGGTCCCGCAGATGGACAATGCCCGTCGCTTCGATCGCGACCTCTCGCCTTATCCGCGGCTGTGTGCCAAGGATGCCGCGTGTCGAAAGCTGGATGCATTCATTGCGGCCGCGCCGGAAACGCAACCTGATTATCCAGACGGGTCTCGATAAATCGCAGGCAATGCCCTTTGCTGCCGGCCTACATAATTTGTCTAACTGCCAGCCTTGCCCTTGAGGCGTATCGCTGCCTGGGCAGCGGCCAGCCGGGCGATGGGCACGCGATAGGGCGAGCAGGACACATAGTCGAGGCCAATTCGTTGGCAAAACTCGATCGATTTGGGTTCGCCGCCATGCTCACCGCAGATGCCGAGCTTGATGTCGGGGCGTGCCCGGCGACCGCGTTCGATGGCGATCTCGACCAGTTCACCGACACCGTCCTGATCGATGGAAATGAAGGGGTCCTGCTCGAAGATTGCGCGCTGAGTGTAGGTTGACAGAATGGGCGCGGCGTCGTCTCGGCTCAAGCCGAATGCGGTCTGGGTGAGATCGTTGGTGCCGAAGGAGAAAAACTCGGCGCGCTGGGCGATTTCCTCTGCTTTCAAACATGCGCGTGGCAGCTCGACCATGGTGCCGATTTGATAATCAAATTGGGCACCCGTCTCGGTCGCCACCGCCGCTGCAACGCCCTCGATGACGTCCGCCAAAATATCATACTCGGCGCGTCCGAAAATCAATGGCACCATGACTTCCGGCATGACCGGCCTTGCGGTGCGTCGCGCCGCCTCAATCGCCGCCTCGAAGATGGCGCGGGCCTGCATCTCGGGAATCTCGGGGTAGCTGATCGCCAACCTGCATCCGCGAAAGCCGAGCATTGGATTAAATTCCTTGAGTTCACTTACCCGATCGCGGAGCCGGGCGGTGGGCACGCCCATGGCCTCAGCGACGTCGGCAATCTCTGCTTCCTCGTGGGGCAGAAATTCATGTAGCGGCGGGTCAAGCAAGCGGATTGTCACAGGCTGACCGGCCATGATCTCAAAGAGTTCGATGAAATCGTTACGCTGCATCGGAAGAATTTTACTGAGCGCCGCGCGACGGCCTGCCTCGTCTTCCGCCAGAATCATTTCCCTGACGGCGAGGATGCGATCCTCGTCGAAGAACATATGCTCGGTGCGGCAGAGGCCTATGCCTTCGGCGCCGAACTCGCGGGCTTGGCGCGCATCGCGCGGTGTATCGGCGTTGGCCCGCACGCCCATCCGACGAGCGTCGTCGGCCCATTTCATCAATTCGGCAAAATCGCCGGAGAGCTCTGGCCGGCGCATCGGGACCGCGCCGTCGAGGACTTGCCCCGTTGCGCCATCGATCGTAATGACGTCGCCTTTGACAAACTTGCGACCGACGATCGTCATGGTTTCTTCGCGGTGATCGATTCGGATCGCACCTGCGCCCGAAACGCACGGCCGTCCCATGCCGCGCGCCACGACGGCAGCATGGCTGGTCATACCGCCTCGCGTCGTCAAGATACCGGCCGCGGCATGCATGCCGTGAATATCCTCCGGCGAAGTTTCAACCCGCACCAGGATGACCGTACTGCCTCGATTGGAAAGCGCCTCGGCCTCATCGGCGGTGAAAACAATCTCACCGGACGCGGCACCCGGCGATGCCGGCAGGCCAGTGGCCAAGACATTGCGTGCGGTGTCGGGATCAAGCGTCGGGTGGAGCAGCTGATCGAGCGCTTCAGGATTGATCCGCAACACCGCCTCGTCCGCAGAAATGATGCCTTCGTTCGCCATGTCGACAGCGATCCTGAGCGCAGCATTCGTCGTGCGCTTGCCAGAGCGCGTCTGCAGCATCCAGAGCCGGCCGTCCTGAATTGTGAATTCAATGTCCTGCATGTCGCGATAGTGAGCCTCGAGGCGCTGATAGATCTGGCGCAGCTCGGCGAAGACCTCCGGCATCAGTGCTTCGAGCGATGGCTTGTCGTCGCCTGCCTCCTCGCGCGCGTCCTCGGTGATGCTCTGCGGCGTGCGAATTCCGGCAACCACGTCCTCGCCCTGGGCATTTACCAGAAACTCACCATAGAGCCTGTTTTCGCCGGTGGATGGGTTGCGCGTGAAGGCGACGCCCGTCGCACTGGTTTGGCCCAAATTGCCAAACACCATGGCTTGAACGTTGACGGCCGTGCCCCAATTGTCGGGAATGTCGTGGAGGCGGCGGTAGGTTTGCGCACGGGTATTTTGCCAGGACGAAAATACCGCGCCGATTGCGCCCCAAAGCTGGGCATCGATATCTTGGGGAAACGGTGTGTCGATCTCGTCTTGGACAGCGTTCTTGTATTGCTCGACGACTTCCGCCCAGTCATCTGCCTCGAGTTCGGTGTCGAGAGATGTGCCGGTATTGGTCTTGTGGTTTTCCAGAATGTCCTCAAAAACGCCGTGGTCGACGCCGAGAACGACGTCTGAATACATCTGGATGAAGCGGCGATAGGAATCGTAGGCAAAGCGCCTATCTCCGGCATGCGAGGCAATCCCCTCGACGGTATGATCGTTGAGCCCGAGATTGAGCACCGTGTCCATCATGCCCGGCATCGACGCGCGCGCGCCGGAGCGCACCGAGACCAACAACGGGTTTGACGGATCGCCAAATGTCGCGCCGACCTCCTCGCCGACTGCTTTGATTGCGGCGTCCACCTGGCTTTTGAGGCCCTTCGGAAACTGGCGCGAAAGATCATAGTAGGCGGCACAGACCTCGGTGGTGATGGTGAAACCCGGCGGCACCGGCAAACCGAGGTTGGACATCTCCGCCAAGTTGGCGCCCTTGCCGCCGAGCAGCTCTTTCATGCCTGCCGTGCCATCGGCGGCACCCGCGCCGAAGCGGTAAACCCACTTTTGCGTGGCGTCGCGAGCAACAGAGTCTTGCTTCATCGCGCGGATGGTCCTTTCCTCAAGGTGCCTGACGACATGTCTTGCGGAGCTTGTGATAGCAGTCGCGCGGGCATGTCGCAAAAGCGACTTGTAGCCCTGATTTGAAAAACTGGGCACGCATCCACAGAGATCAACAGAAGGGCAGGCCTGTGATCTTCGCTTTGCGGCGGCCTTTTGGTGTTTCAACCTCCAAGGCATCGCGGTCCTTTACCGCTGCGTCAATGAGGGCGAGCGCGATGTTTTTCTTTAGGCGAAGCGAATGTGTGGCCGCAGTGGCGAGGCCGACCTGGCGGCGACCCTTAAAAATCGGCCAACGGTGCTCGTTGTTTGGTAGTGCTCGCCCAGCGATGAAGAGGCCGACCTGACGACGTGCAGGACCGTGCTCGGCCACCTTCTTGAGCGCGGCCTTGCCAATAAAGTTGGTGCGTTGCTTGAGATCGACATACTTGCCGAGCCCGACCTCGAAGGGCGTGGTGTCAGGATGTGTGTCTCCGCCGAACGAAAGCAACCCGCTCTCGATGCGCTCGATGGCATCTGGGCAACCGGGTCCGATG
>JAUVMS010000308.1 GCA_030600135.1 Hyphomicrobiales bacterium
AACCGAGAGGCCCTGGGCAACGCAGAGGTTGACGCCTTCCCGGCTAATCTCGACGCCGCGACCGTGGATCGACTTGGTCTCGGTGAGCAGCCGCAACAACTGTCCGTCGCCACAGCCAATATCGACGACGCGTGCGCCCTCGCTCACCATCTCGGCGATGAGCAGATGGTCGGGGCGAACCTTGCTATTGTCACTGCCTGGCGCCAACATCAGACGGTCCTTGACTCACTATTGGGCGCGGCTGGAGCCAGTCCCCGTCGCTCAGCTGCCGCATTCAAGAACCCGGAGACCGTGGCAAAAAACTCGGGCTCTTCCAAGAGAAATGCGTCGTGGCCCTTGTCTGATTCGATCTCAACGAAGCTTACATCCGCGGCTACGGCATTGAGCGCTTGGACGATTTGCCGGCTCTCGCGGGTGGGATAGAGCCAATCGCTGGTGAAGGAGACGACGCAAAAACGGGTCTTCGTCCCTTTGAAGGCATTGGCGAGCACGCCGTCATAGTCGGCATGCAGGTCGAAATAGTCCATCGCCCTGGTGATATAGAGATAGCTATTGGCGTCGAAGCGATCGACGAAGCCGTAGCCCTGATAGCGTAAGTAGCTCTCCACTTGGAAGTCGGCGTCAAAGCCGAAGGTCAGGCCCTCGCGGTCCTGCAACTGGCGGCCGAACTTGTCTTGCAATGCGGCATCGGACAAATAGGTGATGTGCGCGGCCATGCGGGCGACGGCAAGACCCTTGCGCGGTATGACACCTTCTTCGAGATAACGCCCGCCACACCATTTCGGATCCGCCATCACCGCCTGGCGGCCAACCTCGTGAAAGGCGATGTTTTGCGAGGAATGACGCGCCGAGGTGGCGATCGCAACGGCAGCGAAGACACGCTCGCCGTATTTCGCCGCCAACTCCAAGACCTGCATTCCCCCCATTGAGCCACCGATCACGGCGAGTAGCTTATCGATGCCAAGATGGTCGAGCAGACGAACTTGCGCGCGCACCATGTCGCCAATCGTGATGACCGGAAAGTCGAGGCCATAGGGGCGACCTGTCGCCGGGTCGATGGAGCCGGGACCAGTGGAGCCCATGCAACCGCCAATGATATTGGCGCATAAAACGAAATAGCGCGTCGTGTCGACCGGTTTTCCGGGACCAACCATGGTGGACCACCAGCCCGGTTTGCCGGTAACCGGGTGTACATTGGCGGCGTGCTGATCGCCCGTCAGGGCATGGCAAACGAGGATGGCGTTCGAGCGCTCGGCATTCAATTCGCCATAGGTTTGATAGGCGATGGTTAATGACGGGAGAACGCCACCACCATCAAGTTCGAGCGGGGCGTCGGCGCCAAATTGAAAGCACTTGCTTTCAGGCTGGAGCGCTTGAGCGATGCGTTGCTGCGTCTTGGGAAAACGCTCCTTGTCGTGCTGCACGCTCATTTTCAGGTCACTTGCTCAGGTCCGGCGAACGGACAGAACGCTGCTGCCGCCCACAGGACGTGTTGCCCCTTCCGGATGGTGGATCGCAATTCTTTTGGTCAATCAGAGCTAAGAGTTAGCCCGGAAATGTCAATCTTTTCTTTGATTTTGGCCCAACAGACGCATATCACTCGAAACATTCCGCCAACCGCCGCAATGCTGGATGCTACGGTCTCAGTGTCGGCCGAAAGGGACCTGTTGCGGGTCGTGATTGCTCGATTGGGTCCCATGCAGCAATCATAATCGTAGACCGAGCCACAAGAGACGCCATGACTGCTCCCATCCCCCAGCCAGGTATCCTCGAAATCAGCCCTTATGTGCCGGGCAAGGGCGCGCTATCCAAGGGCGCGAAGATCATCAAGCTGTCCTCGAACGAGACACCGCTCGGCCCGAGCCCGGCGGCGATCGCGGCCTATCGCGAGGCGGCGGAACATTTGGGGCGCTATCCAGACGGCAGCGCCCGCCAGTTGCGACAAGCCATTGGCGACGCCTACGGCCTCAACCCAGAACGGATCGTGTGCGGCGCCGGCTCCGACGAGGTGCTCAATCTGCTCGCCAACGCCTATCTCGGGCCCGGCGACGAGGCGATCTACACCGAGCATGGTTTTTTGGTCTATCGGATCGCGATCTTGGCCAATGGCGCGACGCCAATGGTGGCGCCTGAAACAGCGTGCCAGGCCAACGTCGATGCAATCCTCGAGCAGGTGAGCGAGCGCACCAAAATGGTGTTCCTGGCCAATCCGAACAATCCGACCGGCACCTATGTGGCGATCGACGAAGTGCGCCGCCTGAGGGAGGGGTTGCCCGAGGGTGCGCTGTTGGTGCTCGATGCGGCCTATGCCGAATATGTGCGGCGCAACGACTATGAGTCCGGTCTCGAGTTGGTGGCGACCTCGGACAACACCGTGATGACCCGTACCTTCTCTAAAATCCACGGACTGGCGGCACTGCGGCTCGGATGGGCCTATTGCCCGAAGGATATTGCCGACGTCCTCAACCGCATCCGCGGACCGTTCAACGTGACGAGTGCGGCAATTGCAGCCGGCACCGCAGCCATTGCCGATCGCGGACACATCGAAGCGTCCGTTCGCCACAACGAGGATTGGCTCGGCCGCGTTGCCGAAGCGCTGAGTGAGCTACAGCTCGAAGTCACGCCGAGTGTTGGAAATTTCCTCCTCGTCCACTTCCCCAAGGAGCCTGGGTGCGACGCGGCGGCAGCGGATGCGCATCTGATCGAGCGCGGCATCTATTTGCGCCGGCTCGAGAGTTATGGCCTGCCCAATGCGCTGCGCATGACCATCGGGACCGAGGAGGAAAACCTCGAAGTGATCGGTGTGCTTCGTGAATTCCTCGAGAAACGGCGAGGGGCCTAATGCCTGAGCATTTGTTCGAACGCGTGGCGATCATCGGCATTGGCCTCATCGGGTCGTCGCTTGCCTATGCAATACGCAAGCACGGCGCTGCCCGCACGGTTGTCGCGTACGACCGCGTGCCGGACGTGCGTTCGCGCGCCATGGCGCTCGGCCTGGCAGAGCATGTCGAGGACAATGCCAAGGCTGCCGTCGAGGGCGCGGATTTGGTTATCCTTTGCGTCCCCGTCGGTGCCATTGCTGCGGTGATGGAGGACATTGCACCCCATTTGAGCAAGGGCGTAATCGTGACCGACGTCGGGTCGGTCAAGCATTCGGTCGTTCAGGACGTCATGCCACGGCTGCCGTCCGATGCGCAGTTCGTGCCGGGGCATCCGATCGCGGGCACGGAAAACTCGGGTCCTGAAGCGGGATTTGCCGAGCTGTTCGAGGAGCGCTGGTGCATCCTGACGCCCGAGGGCGTGTGCGATGACGTGGCGACCGAGCAGGTCGCAGCGCTTTGGCAGCGGATCGGCTCGTCCGTCGATATCATGTCGCCCGAGCACCACGACCTGGTTTGTGCCGTCACCAGCCATCTGCCGCACCTCATCGCCTACAACATCGTCGGCACTGCGGCCGACCTCGAGGAGGTCACCAAATCAGAGGTCATCAAGTATTCCGCGGCGGGGTTTCGCGATTTCACCAGGCTGGCAGCATCCGATCCGACAATGTGGCGTGACGTCTTTCTCAACAACAAGGAGGCGGTGCTCGAGATGCTCGGGCGCTTTTCCGAGGACCTCGCGGCGCTGCAACGGGCGATTCGCTGGTCCGACGGAGAGGCGCTTTTCGAGCTGTTCACACGGACCCGCGAGATCCGACGCGGCATCATCCAAGCCGGCCAGGAAACCGACGAGCCGGACTTCGGGCGTGGACTGCGCCAGCACCAGACCGGACCTGCCTCAAAGATCACGAATTCATGAGAAAAGGTGTCCGTTTGGAGGGCGGTGCAACGAACGGATTCATCTGAAGCCGACGATCGGTGACGAAGATGAGTTGGTGGATGCCGCCCGGCTCGCTAAGGCAGGCGCCGCCAACTGAGGAAGGGAGTTTTTGCGACGTGTCGGACATTTGGGTCTTTGGCTACGGCTCTCTCCTTTGGCAGCCGGGATTCGAATATGTCGAATCGCGAATGGCGGTGCTGCCGGGACGACGACGCAGTCTTTGCGTCTATTCGGTGGTGCATCGCGGCACGCTGAGCGTACCTGGGTTGGTTTTCGGTCTCGACCGCGGCGGTGCCTGCCTCGGCATGGCGTTCCGAGTCGATGCGCGCAACGTGCCTGAGGTCGTTCATTATTTGCGTGAACGCGAGCAGGTGACGGGAGTTTATCAGGAGCGATGGTATACTGTGTGGCTCGACGAGGCGCGCCATCGCCATGTCCGCGCGCTCTGCTATGTGGCCGACCCCAATCACTCGCAATACGCGGGTGGGCTTGGCCTCGAGCGCCAGGCGACAATCGTGCGTTTTGCTCGTGGCGGGGCGGGACCCAACGTCGACTATGTGCTGAACACGGCGCGGCGACTGCGCGAACTTGCGATCAACGATCGCTACCTCGACCGGCTGACCGGACTGATCGGGCGGCGGCCATCACAATCACTACGCGGCCAAGTTCAACGGCAAGGGGTTTGGGCACATCGGCTCGAGCGGGCAAAGTATCGCCCGCCACGGATCAAGCTGCCGTGCCACGGCCAACTGACCGTGCACCACCGTCGCAATGTCGGATTTTGAGACAAGGGTTGTGGAGCGAACGCGGTAGGCGGGAGCCAGGGTTGGGCGGGCCTACTGGCCGACAGCGTAATCCGGCTCGACGATCGGCTGGTCGGCCTCAGACGACAAGGCGCCAAACAGTCCCGCTTGGAGGTCAAGCTCGACCAAACGACGCGCCGTCGGGGTTTCAGCGAGAAGGTGCACGTGAACCGCATCAGCGCCGAGGCGTGCTGCGTGGAAGCGGATGTCGGCGAGATTGAGCGTGCCTGAGGTAGATTCGGTTTGACCAACGCGCGCGACTTGACTGTCGCCATTTGCACCGGTTCGGACCATGACATAGACCGCGTCGACGACATCTGGGCACTCGCGGAGCGGGTAAATGGTGTG
>JAUVMS010000467.1 GCA_030600135.1 Hyphomicrobiales bacterium
GCAACCCGAATGGAGGGTCTCGGCCTTGTAAAGATGCTGCGCGACGATGGCATGCCCAACCCCCGCCTCATGGCCAAGGCGATCCGCGCCCTGCCCTACCAGCCAAAACCGTCACAGCGCCAATTACCGGGCTTGCTCGACGGATTTGCGGTAATCAACGCGATGGTCGACCACTGGCTGCTCGATGCCGCTACCTCACCGCCCACTTTCAAGGTTGTTAGCGAGGCGAGTTAGAGCCCGATGTCGCGCAAAATCGCCGTCGTTTTGAAGGGCTATCCTCGGCTATCCGAGACGTTTATTGCTCAAGAGCTGCTTGGCCTCCAGCAGCGTGGTCTCGATTTCACAATCTACTCGCTACGCCACCCTTACGACGACAAATCTCATCCCGTCCATGATGAGATAACGTCGCCGGTCAACTACTTGCCCGAATACCTCTATCATGGACCGATCAGGGTGCTGCAGAGCCTATGGCACTGTCGCCGGCACCGAGGCCTGGGCGGAGCATTCCGCATTTGGTGGCGGGACTTGCAAAGAGATCTAACACCCAATCGCGTGCGCCGCTTTGGTCAGGCGCTCGTTCTGGCTGCCGAAATGCCCAGGGAGACCGATTGGATCTACGTGCATTTCCTGCATACGCCGGCCTCCGTCACCCGCTATGCGGCGATGATCCGCGAACTGCCCTGGTCCTGTTCCGCGCATGCCAAGGACATCTACACAACGCCCGAATGGGAAAAGCAGGAAAAACTCGCCGACATGGAGTGGCTCGTCACCTGCACCCGCCACAATGTCGACCATCTCCGCGCATTGACAAACGGCGATGGCCGCAAGGTCGACCTCGTTTATCACGGTCTCGATTTTCGCCGCCTACCGGCACCGCGAGATCGGAGTGCCGCCGCGCCGTCTGCGGGCCCAATTCGTCTCCTCTCCGTCGGGCGCGCCGTAGAGAAGAAAGGCTACGGCGATCTCCTGACAGCGCTATCGCTGTTGCCGAGCAATCTCGATTGGCGGTTTACTCACATCGGTGCGGGAGATCTGCGCCGCTCACTCAAAAAGCAGGCCGACAATTTGGCGATCGCCGATCGCGTCGAATGGCGTGGCCCAATGGACCAGGCCGACGTTTTCAAGGCCTATGGTGACGCGGATATCTTCGTGCTCGCCAGCCGCATCGCGCAGAATGGCGACCGCGACGGCCTGCCCAATGTGCTGATGGAAGCGCAAAGCCAGGGGGTTGCTATCGTCTCGACGCGGGTCTCCGCGATTCCAGAATTGATTGCCGACGGCGAAACCGGATTGCTGGTGGAACCCGGTCGACCCGACGAACTCGCCGCAGCTCTCGAACGCCTCATGCGTGATGCGGATTTGCGATGCCGTCTTGCCTCTGCCGGAGCCGAGCGCGTCAAAACCGAATTTGGTCACGACAAGGGAATGATCGAACTCGCCCGCCGCTTTGGCATCGACCCAAATCCCGGGCCCTAAAGTTCATGAGAGTTGCCTTTTATGCGCCACTCAAGCCGCCCGACTGGCCCATCCCCTCCGGCGACCGATTGCTTGCCCGCATGTTCCTGGAGGCTTTGGCGCGGGCCGGCCATGATGCATTGGTGGCCTCACGCCTGAGAAGTTTCGATAAGTCTGGCGATCGCGCACGGCAAGATAAAATCCGAACAATAGGCGCGACGCTCGCTGACCATCTCGTTCGCCGTTACATGGCTGCACCCCGAAAACGTCGTCCCGAACTGTGGTTCACCTATCACCTCTACCACAAGGCCCCCGACTGGATCGGGCCAACTGTCTCGCAGGCCCTCGCCATCCCCTACGTCGCGGCCGAAGCCTCGTTTGCCGCAAAGCGAGCCCAAGGGCCCTGGTCCGATGGCCATGAGGCCGTGCGTTGTGCGCTCGGGGTCGCTGACCTCGTCATCGGCCTCAATTCCACCGACGAAGCCGGCGTGCGAACAGTGCTGCGTTCCTCGGCACAATTTGTTCAAATGGGTGCATTCCTCGATTGCGCCCCATTCGCTGCGGCCGCCCGCAAGGGACCCAAACTCAAACGCTCCCTTGCCGCCGGGTTCGGTCTGGAATCTGCGCGACCCTTGCTTCTGACCGCCGCAATGATGCGGTCCGGCAACAAGCTTGCCTCCTTCCGGGTCTTGGCACACGCACTCGCCTGTATTGAGCATCATGACTGGCATTTGCTGATTGCCGGAAGCGGCCCGGCCGAGCATGAGGTTCGCGAGGTCTTTGCACCACTCCGCCATCGCGTCACCTGGCTGGGTCAATTGCCCCGTGCGCAACTCGTCGATACCTATGCGGCCGCGGATCTTTTCGTTTGGCCGGCGGTCGACGAACCCATCGGCATGGCCTTCATCGAGGCCCAGGCCGCCGCGACGCCGGTGATCGGCGGGTGTGCCCGCGGCGTGCCCGATGTTGTCGACGATGGGACCACCGGCCTTCTCACACCTGAAGGTGACGTTGTGGCGTTTGCCGAGGCAATCACGATGCTCCTTGGCGATCGTGCACGTTTGCGCGCAATGGGTGCCGCCGCGTGCCAGTATGCGGCGAGCCGGCACGACATTGCCCCGGCGGCAACGAAGCTCTCGAATAGGCTGGAGGCGCTCGTCGAATGACCGGACGTGTCCTGTTTTACGTGCAACATCTGCTCGGCGTCGGGCACGTCAAGCGCTCCGCCGCTGTTGCTCGCGGGCTCGCGCGCGCCGGCCACGACGTTGTCGTCGCGCTTGGTGGCGAGCCGGTGCCATACGCAGATTTTTCAGGCACCAAGGTCGTTCAGCTTGCGTCCGCTCGGTCGAAGGACGTGAACTTTAGCGTCCTGGTTGACGAGGCCGGTCGGCCAATCGACGACGACTGGAAGGCGGGTAGACGCGGCGAATTGCTCTCCCTCTTCGACGCATTTGACCCTGACGTGCTGCTTGTCGAGCACTTTCCATTTGGCCGCCGCGCATTTCGTTTCGAGCTCATCCCCCTCTTTGAGGGCGCCAAGGGCCGCTCCGCCATTGTTTGCTCGGTTCGTGATGTGCTGGTTGCCAAGTCGGATCCGAAACGCCTCTCTTGGATGGTCGACACCGCACGGCAATGGTTCGACATGATCCTCGTGCACGGCGATGACGCCCTCATTCCATTCGATGCAACCTTTCCACGTGCCGCCGAACTCGACGCCCTCAACCGCTACACCGGTTATGTATGCGACAATTCGACAATACTAAAAACCGAGGCCGCTTCC
>JAUVMS010000143.1 GCA_030600135.1 Hyphomicrobiales bacterium
CGTGAGAGGTTCGGTTATTTGCGATAACCCGCAGCAGGGGCCGACTGACATCGGTTTTTTCGTAGGCAGCCCAAATGCAAGCGCACACTATAGAGAGTCCCATTAGAGGAGAGAGAATATGAAAGTCATGCCCTACAAACCGTCCCAAGCCCTGCACGTGGCGGAATTCGTCGATGCGGTCGGCGGAGTGGGTGACACGCAGGGCGCCACAGGCGTGGAAGCCAACCGATTGCCCCGTCTCTTCAGGCAGTATGTCGCGATAAAGCCGGACGCTGCGCGCCCTCATTTCCATGATGGTCGGGTTGTGGGCGAAATGCGTGCAGAGGCCCGCCGCGTGCCACGTGGAGCCGGCGGTGAGTTCGCTTTTCTCGACCAGGACGACGTCGCGCCAGCCCTGCTTGGTGAGGTGATAGAGCAGCGAAACTCCCATGACCCCACCACCGACGATGACGACGTGCGCATGTGTCTTCACGATGTTGCTCTCCTCAACCGCGCATGCGCGCGCCCGACGGATCGTAAGCCGGCTTCTTCAGTGGCGTGGCGCGGTAGGTCCCACCCGCAACGCTTACCTCGAAATCTCCAGCCAAAAACTCTTGAGCTGGTATGTCGGCTAGTGCCACCGTCGCAAGACAAAGATTGTCGCCCGTGCGAAAACCGCGTGCCCCCGAGGTGGTTTGTCCCACCAACTTGCCACTGCGATAAACCGGCTCGTCGTGAAGCAGGAGCGGTGGCCCGTCATCGCCGTCGTCGACCTTGAAGAGGACCAACTTGCGCACGACGCCGCGCTCGCGCTGGCGCAGAAGTGCGTCGCGGCCGAGAAATCCGCCCGGCTTGTCCCATGCCACGGCGAAACCGAGGCCTGCCTCGAGCGGTGTGTCGTCCGGGCCGATATCGTGTCCCCAATGGCGAAAGCCCTTTTCGATCCGACAGGCGTCGAGGCAGAAATGCCCGGCGTGAGCAATGCCGTAGTCGGCTCCGGCGCCAACCAGCGTCTCGTGGACGTGTTCGGCGAACTCGTTCGGCACATAAAGCTCCCAGCCGAGTTCTCCGACAAAGCTTACTCGAGTGGCGCGCACGAGAGCCATGCCAATGTCGATTGTCTGAGCGGTAGCGAACGGAAACCCATCGTTGCTGAAATTGGCACTCGATAGAGCGCCGAGGAGAGCGCGTGCGTGCGGCCCCATCACCCCGAGAACCGCCTCCGAAGAGCTTGCATCGACGATCTCCACCTTCAGCTCCAGCGTGTCTCGCCAACGTTTGAGCCACGCGACGTCCTTCCACCGCGTCGCCGCGCCGCTGACGATGCGAAACGCCGTCTCGCCGGTCCGCGTCACGGTGACGTCCGCTTCGATGCCGCCACGGGCGTTGAGCATTTGGGTGTAGACCGCCCGGCCCTCCTCGACATCAATGGTGTTGGCGCACACATGTTCGAGCAGTCGGACGGCATCAGGTCCCGCCACGTCGATCTTCGTGAATGGTGTGAGTTCATAGAGCGCGACCCGGTTGCGCGTCGCCTCGGCCTCGCGTGCGGCCGCCCCCCACCAGCACTGGGCACCATAGCTATAGTCGAACGTCCGCTCATCTTGATCTGTTGCGAACCAAAGCGGACGCTCCCATTCCGTCGGTGCCCCAAAAACGGCACCTGCCGCCTCGAATGAGCAATGCAAAGGAGACCGGCGCAGGCCGCGGCCCGTCGTTTTCTGTTTGAACGGCCAATGCATCGCGAATTGGTCACTCACGGCCTCGGGAATGCGCGCAGCGAGAAACCGCGGCGCCGCCGATACGGGTTCAAAGCGGGCGATGTCGACGTCCCAAAGATCCATCGGGGCGGCGCCGTCAATCAACCAATCGGCCATCACCTTGCCGACACCGGCCGATGACATCAGGCCGATGGAATTGAACCCGGCCGCAACGAAGAAGCCTTTGATGCTCGGGCTTTCACCCATCAGTTGCCGCGTGTCGGGCGTAAAACTTTCTGGCCCATTCATGAAGTGCTGCACACCCGCCGTTTCGAGACCCGGATAGCGGTTGAGGCCGGCCATCATGAAGGGTTCGAATTGCTCCCAATCCTCAGGCAACTCGAGAAACGGCCGATCGCCTTCGGGGCCCAGCGGGTCCCAAACCTTTGCGTCGGGCTCAAAGCCGCCGAGCACCACCTTGCCGGCGTCCTCCTTGAGATAGATTCGGCCATCTAGATCGCGCACGACGGGAAACGGCGAGGCGAGATCCGACATGGACTCGGTGACGATGTACATATGCTCCACGGCCTGGAGCGGGATCGGCACCCCGGCCATGGCCCCGAGGTGTCTCGACCAGGCCCCGCCGCAGACGATGAGCTTGTTGCACCTGATGTTCTCACCATCTCGGGTCCGCACGGTACGTATCGCTCCCCAGTCCGTGGCGATACCGATGACGTCGACGCCTTCGCGAATTTTTACGCCCCCGGCGCGGGCGCCCTTGGCGTAGGCCATGCAGACATCGACCGGATTGGCCTGGCCGTCTTCGCTCACCCACAGCGCACCTGCAAGATCGTCCGTGCGCATGTGGGGGATCAAATCATGCACATGCCCGGGCGAGACGATGCGGGCATCGAGGCCCGTGAGCTCGCCCATCGCGGCGATCCGTTTGAGCTCCGTCAGTCGGGCTTGCGACTGCGCGAGCCAGAGCCCGCCGGTCTGGCGATAGCCGGTGCTTTGGCCCGTCTCCTCCTCGAGCGACTGGAAAAGCTCCGTGGCGTAGATCGCGAGCCGTGTGAGATTGATGCTCGACCTAAGTGGTCCGACGATCCCCGCCGCATGCCATGACGTGCCGCTGGTGAGCTGATTGCGCTCGAGCAGGACGACGTCTTCGGCGCCGCGCTTGGCCAGGTGATAGGCCACGCCGAGACCGATCGCGCCACCACCAATGATGACGATGCTCGCCGTTTCGCTTGCCAATCCGGTCTCCCATGTCCCGGCATTCGTCCGCTTTGCCGCAAGCCCAACACTAGCGCGAGTCCGCTGCAAATTTTCAAGCCAATCGGCGCTGCATAAGTTAAACTAATGTTCCGATGACACGCTGGCTTTGACGACGATATTGGTGCGGACATGGCGAGAGGCGCAACCTTCGATTTCAACCTGATCCGCGCCCTCGAGGTGTTCGCCGCGGTGGTCGAGACGCGCCAGGTGACACGGGCCGCATCGATGCTGGGGATTACGCAGTCGGCGGCCTCGCAGCATCTGAAGAACCTCGAACGCGCCCTGGGTGCGCCGCTGCTCGATCGTGGCTCGCGTCCGATCGAGCCGACGCGCGCCGGCGTGGTCCTCTATCGCCGCGCGACTCGCGTTTTGAACGAGGTTGACGATCTCAGATTGGAGATCCAGCGCCTCGGTTCAGCTCCGCTGCCGCTTCTGCGCGTCGGCATGTTGGCCTCCATTGCGACAACCTTGACGCCACCTCTCGTCACTCTTGCCCGCGATCAGTTCGACATTCCGGAGGTGAGCGTCTTTGCCGGTCTTGCCAACGAGCACCCGAGCCTGTTGCGCAGCAAACGGGCCGACGTGGTGGTGACTTCCGACCCGCTATTTGAATTGGACGGTCTCGTCCGCCAGCCGCTCCTGTGGGAGCGCTTTCTTCTCGTCTTGCCGAAGGGGTATGACGGCCCGACAAACGACTTGGCGAAACTCGCGCAAGCCTTGCCGCTCATCCGGTTTTCAACCGAGACACCGGTCGGCCGGCGCATCGAGCAGCATCTGAGGCGGGTGCGTCTGGAATTGCCGCGTGTCGTCGAGGCCGATCGCACGAGCATGGTGATCGCAACCGTGGCCATGGGGCGCGGCTTTGCCATTGCCAGCCCCACCTTGCTCATCGACGGAATTGCCGAGGGCATGGAGTTCGAGATCCAGCGTTTGCCGGTCGCCGGCTTTCATCGCGAGATCACCCTTGTGGCACGTGAGCGCGAACTGGGCGAACTCCCGACATTGTTGGCCGAGGCGTTCGCGCAGGTGCTCTACGACAGCATCCACAGCCAGATGCCGTCCTTGCCGGACGATTCGGTGCGGCTGATCCGCCAGGGGGATGATTAATAGAAGTCGGCGTCCGGTTTTTCTTCCTTGCGCTTTGCCATGTAGGCCTGGAGCGCCTCGTCCACGGCGGGATCGAGGCCAGGGTCTTGGTAGGTGTCGAGGAGATGCTTCCAGGTTTTGTTGGCCCGTTCGGCCGCGTCCAGACCGCCGTCCGCCTGCCACTGCTCAAATGAGTTCGAGTCCGATGCGATCGATGTGTAAAATGCATCGGCAAAATGCGCCTGGGTGTGCGACGAACCGAGGAAGTGCGAGCCGGGTCCCACCTCGCGGATGGCGTCCAAGGCTTGGGCCTCGGCCGACAAGTCTATGCCTTCGAAGAACGACGCGAGTTTGCCGCAGAGGTCGGCGTCGATGATGGTTTTCTCATAGCTCGTCACCAGCCCGCCCTCGAGCCAGCCTGTCGCGTGGTTGATGAAATTTGCGCCGGCAAGCATCGCCATCGTCAGCCCGAGCGTGCCCTCCTGCTCGGCCTGGCCATCCGGCAGCTTCGATGCCGAAAGCGTTCCGACAGTGTGCAGCGGCACGCCCAAGCGGCGTGCCAACTGGCCCGAGGCCAGAACCATCTTGGCCGCTTCGGGAGTACCGAAAGTTGGGGCGCCCGACTGCATCGACATGGTGCTCGCAAAGCTGCCCATCAGGCAAGGCGCGCCCGGGTTGATCAGCTGCAAGAGCGCCAGTGTGGCGAGCGCCTCGGCCAAAACCTGAGCAAGGGTGCCGGCAACCGTGCACGGGCTCATGGCGCCCGCCAGCGTCCACGGCGTGCAGGCGACCGCTTGATTGTTGCGCGCATAAGTTTTGAGCGCGCCCGACATAGCCGAATCGAGGACGAGGGGCGCGTTGGTGTTGCTCACCGCATAAAGCACGCAGTTTTCGGCCACGAATTCTTCGCCAAACAGGATCTTGGCCATGTCGACGGAATGCTGCGCTCGCTCGGCGCCAATGAGCGCGCCAAAGAATGCCCGATCGCTGTAGCGCATATGGGTGTAGAGCATGTCGAGATGGCGCTTGTTGGCCGGTAGGTCGACCGGCTCACACACGACGCCGCCCGAGTGGTGCAAATGCGGCAGCATCTGATGGATTTTCACAAGCTTGCGGAAGTCTTCAATCGTCGCGTAGCGGCGCCCACCCTCGAGGTCGTGGACGAACGGCGGTCCCCACGACGGCGCGAGCACGGTGCTGCTGCCGCCAATCACCACCGAATTGGCCGGATTTCGCGCATGTTGGGTAAAACTTTTTGGGGCGCTCGACAGGATGATTTGCCGCGCCATGCCCGGCTCGAAGCGGGCGCGCTCGCCTTTGATGTCGGCGCCGGCGTCCTTGAGGATGTCGAGCAGCTCGGGGTCACCGCGAAACTCCATGCCGATCTCTCGCAAAATGGTGTCCGCATTGGCCTCGATAACGCTCAAACCCTCCTCGGTGAGGATGTCGATGGCGGCAATTTGGCGGTTGATGTAGGGCGCGCGAGGGCCCTGCTCGCTCGCGATAGCGGCGTGCCGCGCGCGCCTGCCGCGGCGTTGTCGTTGGGGTTTCGCAGCTCCCTTGGTCATGCTCTCGTTTGCACCAGCCTCGATAGGGCGACTCGCACCGTTGCTCATTGGCCAAAGTCTGGCCGATGTGGGGTGCCGGTCGCAACAGGTATGGCGTTGGCGCGCGCCAAACTGATTGTTTTCATAAGCATAACCGATGAAGGCGCTGGGCCGGTTGCCTCGGTACGACCTAGCGTCCTAGCTTAGCGTCGGCGACGTTTCGCGTATAGCGATGGGCAATCCGGTTCTATGGCCGGCGCCAGGGAAACGGCTAGGAGCAACGACATGGCCAATCAAGTTACTGCGCAAGCCAATGCGACCGACTGGTCGAGCGATGCCATCGTCGCCCGGCGCGAAAAATACTTTGCCGCGACGCAGCGCAAATTTGTGCCCTATCAGACCCCACTCATCATCAAACGCGGTGAGCGACAGTATCTCTGGGACGAGGAGGGAAACAAATACGTCGACCTGCTCGCCATGAACCTGTGCATCAGCGTCGGCCACGCCCATCCGGTCGTCAACAAGGCGGCGCGCGAGCAGGCCGACGAGCTGCCGCACTGCACAACGATGTTCTTTCACCCGGTTCCGGCGCACTTCGCCGAGGAACTCACGCAAACCCTGCCGGCTGGCCACGATTGGGTGGCGCACTTCACCAACTCGGGCGCCGAAGCCATCGACCTGGCGCTCTTGATGGCGCGCCGATACACCGGCAACATCGACATCATCGCGCTTGAATCGAGCTATCATGGTGCCACTTTCGGCGCCCAGTCCGTCACCGGTATCAGCGGTTTCCGCCACAACGTGCCACAGCTTGGCGGCGTTGCCTTTGCGCCGGAGCCGAACCAGTACCGCGGCATTCACGGGCCCGGTGTCGCGCCTTATCTCGACGCGCTCGAGCGCACCATCCATCATGCAACGAGCGCCCGTCTCGCCGGGATGATAATCGAGCCGGTACAGGGCTACGGCGGCATCGTGCCCATGCCCGACGGTTACATTGCCGGTGCCATCGAGCGGGTGCGCGCCGCCGGCGGTCTTTGCATCATCGACGAGGTGCAATCGGGCTTTGCCCGCACGGGCGACAATTTCTGGTCGTTCGAGGCCCACGGTGTGGTGCCTGATATCGTCGTCATGGCCAAGGGTATCGGCAATGGCTATCCGCTCGCCGCCGTCGTCGCCAAAGCCGAAGTGGCAGAAGCCATGGCCGACAAGTTTTTGTTCCACACCTACGGCTCGAACCCGGTCTCGTGTGCCGCCGGTCGCGCCGTGCTGCAGGTGATGCGAGAGGAAAAACTTCAAGCGAACGCCAAGCACGTCGGGACAATGTTGCTGGAGCGGCTCGAGGCCCTGCAAAACAAACACATGATTATTGGCGATGTTCGCGGCAAGGGCCTCATGATGGCCATCGAACTGGTCAAGGACCGCCGGACCAAGGAGCCCGCGACGGAGGAGACGGCGTTGGTTTTCGAGGAGTCGCGCCGCCAGGGCCTGGTGCTCAGCAAATCGGGCCCCCATCGCAGCGTCCTGCGAATGGTGCCCCCGCTCTGCCTATCGGAAGATGACGTGGAACCGGTCATTGAGGCCCTAGATCGCTGCCTATCGGTTGTCGAGTCATAGGCCGACAAATTAATAAACTCGTTCCGTGAAAAAATCGCGGACGAGCGTCAGCGAGGACTAGCGCCATTGAGGCGCGCAGCCTGCGTGGCGCCAGGGGCCGAAGGCCCTGAACGCAAGAGAAAATGATGCAGTGATGAACGTCGTGTATCGGCCCGAGTTTACCCGACATTAACCACGACTGCGCTATCGCGTGAGCTGTGATGCAGGCCATCGCCCCCCAGAAACCTGCTTCGGAGCCACAATTTGCGCCACCACCTGACTTCGACCCTCAACCGCGCCCGCAACGACACCGGCCGTACGGCCTTTTGCGGACCGGTGGTCATTTCGGCCATCGTCGGGTGGTCGGTCAGCAAGGTCGAGGACGCCATCCGCGCAGCGCGCCCCGACGGCAAAGACGCCGAGGAAATCATCGAAGGCACCACCACCGAGGAGGTGACGGCCGCGCTCGAGATTTTCGGCTACGCCATGGAGCCCGTTGAGGACTTTTGGCATCTGGAAAAAAAGCAGCGGCCCACGGTCTGGACATGGCTGCAGCGCCGTCGCAGCCCTTGGCGGCACTACGTCCTAGCCATCCACAAGGGCAAGGAGGGCCACTGGATTTGCATCAAGGGCTGCAAACTGTGCGACACCTACACCGACGGCCAATGGGTCTTTGCCGCTGAAGGCCCGCACCGCGGTGCCCGCATCATGGAAGTTTATGCCGTCTCCAAGCAGGTGAAGCCCTTGGCCGTCGCATCAACGCTGGCCGCAGAGCACGAGCGACGCGCTGCGTTCATTGCATGACGCTACGCCCCGGCTTCGGACTTGCCATCGGCATGCCTATCCA
>JAUVMS010000483.1 GCA_030600135.1 Hyphomicrobiales bacterium
GTGAGATCGTATCTGCGCTGCCCTCGCTCAAACGCGTCGTTGTGGTGCCTTTTGCGGGCGATGGCGCAGATACGGTCGGTGCCCTTGCCAATGCGACCAACTGGAATGATGACGTTCTTTCACGGGCGCCCGGTGTGCCGCGATTTGAGCAGTTACCCTTCGATCATCCGCTCTACATATTGTTTTCCTCGGGCACGACCGGAGTTCCCAAGTGTATTGTCCACTCGGTCGGCGGCACGCTGTTGCAGCATCAAAAGGAGCAAGTGCTGCATTGCGACCTGAAGGAGGGCGAACGGCTATTCTTTTTCACCACCTGTGGCTGGATGATGTGGAACTGGCTGGCCACGGCATTGGCGGCGAAAGCGACCCTGATGCTCTATGACGGTTCGCCCTTTCACCCGTCGGGCGAGATCTTGTTCGACTATGCCGTGGCCGAGCGCTTCGACCTCTTTGGTACGTCGGCAAAATACATCGATGCGCTCAAGAAGGCCGGCCTCAAACCGCGCGAAAGCCATGACCTATCAAGGGTTCGCATTATGATGTCGACAGGTTCGCCACTGGCGCCCGAAAGCTTCGATTACGTCTACTCCGACATCAAGCCCGACATTCATTTGGCCTCGATGTCCGGCGGCACCGACATCATCTCCTGCTTCGTCCTCGGCAATCCCGTCAAACCGGTCTGGCGCGGTGAGATCCAATGCGCTGGCCTGGGCATGGCCACCGATGTGTTCGACGAGAACGGACGCTCAATGCCGCGGGGTAAGGGCGAGTTAGTCTGCGCCAATACGTTTCCGTCGATGCCCATCGGCTTTTGGAACGATCCGGACGGCAGAAAGTATCACAACACCTATTTCGCCCGGTTCGACAACATTTGGTATCATGGCGACTTTGCCGAATGGACGGATCATGGCGGGATGATCATCCACGGCCGTTCTGATGCGACGCTCAACCCGGGCGGCGTACGGATTGGCACGTCAGAAATTTATCGCCAGGTGGAGCAGCTCGAAGAGGTCGTTGAGTCCATCGTTATCGGCCAGGACTGGGAGCACGATGTGCGCGTGGTTCTGTTCGTTGTCTTGGCCGAAGGCGTCGCGTTGAGTGACGACCTCGTCGGCGATATCAAGCGCCGGATTCGCGAGGGTGCTTCGCCGCGCCATGTCCCGGCCAAGATTGTCGCGGTGCGCGACATTCCGCGCACGAAGTCCGGCAAGATCACGGAACTTGCGGTGCGCGATTTGGTCCATGGCCGCGAGATCAAGAACAAAGAGGCGCTGGCCAATCCTGAGGCGCTCGAACTGTTCAAGGATATTCCGGAGCTGGCCCGTCCGTGACGGCTTTCAGTGCGTCGCGAGCAGTCTCTTGCGCCAGCCGAGACCCTCAACAGTGCCCGCCCTCGGCCGATATTCGCAGCCAACCCAGCCGTCATAGCCGAGCCTGTCGAGCGTTGCAAAAACATGGGCGTAGTCGAGTTCGCCGCTGTCCGGCTCATGGCGCTCAGGCACCCCGGCGATTTGGATGTGGTCGATGATAGGCATGAGCGTCTCGAGCGCAACCGTGACATCGCCGTGCAGGATTTGGCGGTGGTAGATGTCGAACTGGAGCCGCACGTTTGCGGCGCCGATCTCGTCAATGAGCGCAACCGCGAGTGCAAATTCGTCCAAGAAGTAACCAGGCATGTCGCGCGTGTTGATGGGCTCGATCAGCAGCTTGAGGCCGTGGGTGTCAAATTGTTCCGCCGCCCAGGCGATGTTGTCGCGAAATGTCTGGCGCGCTGCAACAAGATCGCCTGCCGATAGCCCAGCCATGACGTGCACGCGTTCGACGCCAGTCGCCTCGGCATAGGGAAAGACTTGCGCGATTGATTGGCGAAATTCCGCTTGCCGGCCCGGAATGGCCGCGAGACCCCGCTCGCCACTTGCCCAATCGCCAGGAGGGGCGTTGAACAGCGCTTGCTCCAATCCATTTGCCCGCAGCCTTTCGGCGATGTCGTCAGGCTCGAAGTCGTAGGGAAAGAGATACTCGACGGCTGTGAAGCCGGCGTCGGCCGCTGCCTTGAACCGATCGAGGGAACCCACCTCGTTGAACATCATTGTGAGATTGGCTGCCAACTTCACCACGGCGCGCCTCCTCGCTCGGCTCACAGCTCCGCATCACCAGGCAGATGGGCGACGCCTCCGCCGGTTCGGCCCTTGGCAATGGCGCGATGCAGCAGAATGACCGGGAGCAGCCCTATGAGCACGATTGTCAGTGCCCCGATCGCCGCCTCTTCGAACTGCTCGAGCGAGGCGAACTGATAGACGTGCGTCGCCATCGTCTCAAAGTTGAAGGGGCGCATGAGAAGCGTTGCCGGCAACTCCTTCATGGTATCGACGAAAATGAGGAGCGCGGCTGCACCAAGCGCCGATTGCATCAAGGGCAGATGAACGCGGGTGAGCGTGCTCATGGCGGACTGTCCAAGGGTGCGGGCGGCGGCATCAAGATTGGGTGAGATGCGATCAAATCCAGACTCGATTGCACCGAGGCCGATGGGCATGAAACGCACCGTGTAGGCAAAGAACAGCGCGAAGACGCTGCCGGACATAATGAGCCCGGTCGACACACCGAACCGCTCGCGGGCAAAGCCATCGAGCAGATTGTCGAGCCCGGCAAGCGGGATAAGCAGCCCGACCGCGAGCACGGTGCCCGGGACCGCGTATCCGAGCGAAGTTAGCCGGACGGCCGGTCGGGTAAAGCCATTGGGCGCCACGCGCTTGGCATAGGCAAGCGTCAAGGCGACGACAACGCCGATGGCGGCCGCACCGAGGCCCAGCAGCATGCTGTTGAGCGCCGCCTGCCAGAACGCA
>JAUVMS010000052.1 GCA_030600135.1 Hyphomicrobiales bacterium
TCGACGATGGTGAAGACGGCTCCCTGGTCGACGATTTGCGCCATGCCGTTACCTCGTTTCGTGCGCTTGCGGCCAAGCTCGAAACCACTGTCGGTGACAATGCTGAAGGCCTCACACGCGCGGCAAAGCGCAGCCTCTATGAACTTGAACTCTTCATGCGCGATGGTCGCCGCGCCGCCCAAAGTCTCGATCGCGTGCTCGACAAAATCGAGCGCAATCCGCAAAGCCTGATTTTTGGTGGCTCCAGTGTTCCGGAGTATACCCCCTCGCAATGAGAATCTGATACCGAGGCATCAGGCTCTGCGACGTGTGCATCTGGCCATGCGAGCCACGTAAATCCAGTAGCAAGTCCGTTTAGGGTGTCATCTGCCGTTTGCAGACAGTGCGCGCGTTCGTCCGGTTCGCCCGCGCACCCGCGCTATGACTGGTTGGCAGGTAGGCGTCCCAAAAACCCCGATCAGGGGCAGTCAGTAGAAAATTTCTTGGACGGCAGCCTCGACATGGAGCGGTCGAGGACAATGGGGGCACATGAGAACGGGCGGACAAGGGCTAGTCACGGTCCTGATGAGCACGATTTTGATCGGCTGCTCGCCGGCAGGCCTTGGTCTCGGCCCGCAGGCCCCTCCGCGGACCTATGATCTGGTGACGCTCGCGTCGTTTCCATCGTCCAGGGTGGCGCGTCGGCCTTGGCAAATTGTCGTTCACGAGCCGACGGCCATCCGTGCTCTGGCGGGTGACCGTATCATGATAAAACCGGCGCCCGCCGAGATCGTCTATTTTCCAAAGGCCGTTTGGAGCGACCGGCTGACCCGCCTGGTGCAGGCGAGATTGATCGAAACGCTCCAGCGTTCGGGCCGCTTCGCCGCGGTCAGCAACGGCCGCGAGCGTGTCGAAGCCGATCTCGAAATCACAACGGAGATCCGCGACTTTCAGATCGAACTCGTCTCGGGTGATGCCACTGCGATCGTTGCGGTTTTCTCAAAGCTCGTCGACCAACGACGCGGCCGCGTCGTCGCCTCACGCGGTTTTTCGGCGCACTCGCCCGCCGGCGCTGACCACGTCGGTGCAGGTGTCGAGGCTCTCAACACGGCACTGCAAAACGTTTTGCCCGAGGTCGCACGCTGGGCCGCCGCCGCACGCTACAAAGCCCCGGCCGAACGCGTGGACCGCCAGCGCGAGCGAAGCTATGAACCACCACGCCAACCGCCTGCGCAAGACGAGGATCCGGCTCCAGAACAGGCGCCCACGCCCAAGGACGGTCTCATCTCGCGGAAAATGAAGGGATAGGACCGGCATGCAGGCTGGTTCGCTAGCGAGTTCGACCCACAATTCCGTCACCTGCTACCCTCGGCCGCTCTTGAGCCGCGGCTCGGGCCGCGCTAACCAGCAGCTATGAGTGACAAACCGATTCTCCCGCCGGACGACGGCGGTCCCGTCGAGCCCGTGGATCTCAAGCAGGCACTGGAAGAGCGTTACCTCGCCTATGCGCTTTCGACCATCATGCACCGCGCTCTGCCCGATGTTCGCGATGGTTTGAAGCCGGTCCACCGGCGCCTGCTCTATGCCATGCGCCAGCTGAAGCTCGATCCTGAAGGTGGCTTCAAGAAGTGCGCCAAGATCGTCGGCGAGGTGATGGGCCAGTATCACCCCCATGGCGATCAGGCGATCTACGATGCCCTAGTCCGTCTCGCCCAGGATTTCGCGGTGCGCTATCCGCTGGTCGACGGCCAGGGCAACTTCGGCAACATCGATGGCGATAACGCCGCTGCCATGCGCTATACCGAGGCCAAGCTCACCGAGGTCGCGGCGGCGTTGCTGGAGGCCATCGACCAGGATACGGTCGACTTTCGACCAACCTATGATGGCGAGGACGAAGAGCCGGCGGTCCTGCCCGCCAATTTTCCCAATTTGCTCGCCAACGGTGCCAGCGGCATTGCCGTCGGCATGGCGACGTCGATCCCACCGCACAATGTCGAAGAGTTGTGCTCGGCCGTCCTGCACCTGATCAAGTTCCCCAGCGCCACCATCGAAAAGCTGGTCGAGTTCGTCCCCGGTCCCGATTTCCCGACCGGCGGCATCGTCGTCGAGCCGCGTGACGCCATCATCGAGGCCTACAAGTCCGGCCGCGGCGGGTTTCGGGTGCGCGCCCGCTGGCACAAGGAAGACACCGGTCGCGGCGGCTACCAGATCATCGTCACCGAGATCCCCTATCAGGTGCAGAAGTCGCGTCTGATCGAGAAGATCGCCGAGCTACTGCAAGCCAAGAGGGTGCCCCTATTGGGCGACGTACAGGACGAATCCGCCGAGGACATCCGCCTTGTGCTGGAACCCAAGAGCCGCTCGGTCGACGCTGTCGTACTGATGGAGTCGCTGTTCAAGCTGACCGATCTGGAATCGCGCACGCCGTTCAACATGAACGTGCTCTCCCATGGTCAGGTGCCAAACGTACTCAGCCTGCGCGATGTGCTGAAGGAGTGGCTCGACCACCGCAAGGTCGTGCTTATTCGGCGCACAAACTTTCGCCTCGGCAAGATCGAACACCGCCTCGAGGTGCTGGACGGCTATTTGATCGCCTACCTGAACCTTGATGAAGTGATCCGCATCATTCGCTTCGAGGACCACCCCAAGCAAGAACTGATGCGCCGCTTCAAGCTGTCGGAGGTTCAGGCCAATGCCATCCTCGACATGCGCTTGCGCTCTCTGCACAAGTTGCAGGAGATCGAGATCCGTGGCGAACATGACCGCCTCACCAAGGAACGCAAGGAACTCAAGGCACTGCTCGCCTCGGAAAAGGCCCAGTGGGAGCGCATCGCCGACGAGGTGAAGGCGACCCGCGAGCGCTATGGCAAAACCACGGAACTCGGCCGCAGACGCTCGGCCTTCGACGAGGCGCCGGAAATCGAGGTCAACCTCGATCACGCGCTCATCGAGAAAGAGCCCATCACGGTGATCCTGTCGGAGAAGGGCTGGATCCGCGCCTTGCGCGGCCACCAGGAAGACCTTTCGAAGGTGCAGTTCAAAACCGGCGACAAACTGAAACGCGCCATCCGGGCGTCGACCACCGACAAGATTTTGCTGTTCACGACGAACGGAAAATTTTTCACCCTGGGTGCCGATAAATTGCCGGGCGGGAGGGGCCATGGCGAACCGGTGCGCTTGATGATCGACCTCGAGGAGAACCACGACATCGTCGAGGCGTTTGTCCACACGCCTGGCCGCAAGTTGCTGGTCGCCTCGACTGCCGGCAACGGATTCATCACGGCCGAGGACGATCTCGTTGCCATGACGCGCAAGGGCAAGCAGGTCTTGAACGTCAATGAGCCGGATGAGGCCGCGCTCTGCACACCTGGCGAGGGCGATATGGTTGCCGTCGTCGGCGAAAACCGCAAGTTGTTGGTGTTCGCGCTTGGTGAGATCAATGAGATGACGCGCGGGCGTGGCGTCCGGTTGCAGCGTTACAAGGACGGCGGCATCGCCGATGCCAAAGTTTTTGCTAACGCCAAGGGGTTGACTTGGCGCGATGCCGCGGGTCGAACCTTCACCGTTACCGACCTGATGGAGTGGCTCGGTACGCGGGCCCAGGCGGGGCGGACCGTGCCGAAGGGCTTTCCGCGATCCACCAAGTTTGGCAACCCATTCGCTCAGTAGACGGCCTGCGCATCTTGCTTTGAGCACGAACCACCTCTAGGTGTTGAGTCAGCTCGTTGGTGCCGGTTTGTGGGCAAGGGGATGCCTTATCGATCGCGATCCTGTCGAATAGCGCTCACCTTTGGTGCGCTCGTCGCCTGTATTGCGACATCAAGCGATGCCGCATCGTGCACGCGCGAGGATTTCGCCTCGGTGGTCGATCGCTCTGGTCAGGCTCTGCGCGATCTCAACTCGAAAAATGCCCCGAAGTTTCAGACTCGGCTGCGTGAGCTGAAAATTAAGCGCGATTGGGACGAGTCGGCGTTTCTCGTCAACGCGCGCCCGTTCGTTGACGACGATCAAATTGCCGCCTATGACGAAAAGTCCGGGCAACTGCTGGCTTCGATCAACAGCCTCGGCGGAGACGAGCCCTCGGCCCCTCCCGATTGCGCGCTCCTGGACGAACTGACGAACCAGTTGAATTCTCTGGTCGCGGTCATGCTGGCGAAATGGAACTACATGTTTGAAAAGCTGGAAAAGGCTCTCGCAGAGCAATAGCCGTATCGAAGTCGCGCTTCGTCAGTCGACGATTTCGCCGGGATAAATTGTCACCCAGCCTTCCTCGGTCAGATGCTGCTGAGGGCGAAAGCGATCCTTATAGCTCATCTTGCGCGAGCCATTGATCCAATATCCTAGATAGACATATGGAAGGCCTAGGCTGCGGGCATACTCGATATGCTCCAGTACCATATATGTTCCCAAACTTCGCTCGGGCAGTTCGGTATTGAAGAAGCTGTAGACCATGGAGACACCGTCGCTCAGGAGGTCGTTGAGCGCGACGCCGGCCAAGGCACCATCCTCCGGGTCTGTGCTGATCCCGCCATCCGGCGCCAGCCGGTACTCGCTGATAAAAGTGTCGACGATGGAATCCTCAATCATCATGGCATAGTCGAGCATCGACATATCGGCCATGCCACCATCATAGTGCCGGGAATCGATGTAGCGTCGAAAGAGCCCATATTGCTCCGTCGTGGGAACCGCGACGGCGCGGGTCGCCAGCAAATCGCGATTGCGCTTGGTAATCCGGCGCTGTGAACGCGAGGGCTCGAAGGTGTCGACCGGCACCCGCACCGACACGCACGACGAACAGCCGTCGCAATATGGGATGTAGGCGATATTTTGGCTACGCCGAAAGCCGCCGCGCAAGAGATTGTCGATGACGTGGGATGGCTTATCGTGGCTGAGGTGAGTGAACAGTTTGCGCTCCAGCCTCCCGGCCAAATAGGGGCACGGCTGCGGCGACGTAAGATAGAATTCCGGGAAATCCTTCTTTTGTTCAGTCACGGCCACCCCTTGTGGTCAGTATTCAAGCGACTCTACAGTCCGAAGTATATAGGTGCGATCAGAGTGTAGGCGAGCCAAATCAGCAGGATCAAGGGCACACCACCAACAACGAAATCACGGAACCGGTATTGCCCAGGTCCCATGACGATCAAGTTGGTCTGATAAGCGATCGGTGTGGCGAACGAGCAATTGAGCGCGAAGATAAGGCCGTAGACGAAGGGTTCGGCTGCGAACCCGGCCTCCTGCGCAGCCGCAACGGTTACAGGTGTCATCAAAGCGGCCGTCGCTTGATTGCTGAGGAAATTGGTGAGCACCGCTGTCAACAGAAAAAGTGCGGACAACAAGACGGCTGGCCCATATCCGGCAAACGTTTCAACGACGCTGTGGGCGAGAAGCTGTGCACCGCCCGAGACCTGCAGTGACTGCGCCAGCGCGAACGCCGCGCCGAGCAATAGAAAAATCCGCCGATCAATCGCCAATGCCGCCTGTGTCGGACTCAGGCAGCCACACATCAACATTGCAAGGGCACCCGCCATTGCAGCAGCCGCGATCGGCAAGAGCCCGGTGCTTGCAAGTATGATTGTTGCCGCGAAGATGATCATCGCCCGACCGGAATGATGGGTGGTCGGCACCGCCGAGGCCGACCACTCGAGCAAGACCAAGTCGTTCGAACCTCTGAGCACACGCAAGTCACGAGGTGCGCCGAGCAACAAAACCACATCGCCGGCCTCGAGATGCACTGTGTCGAGCGGGCGTCTCAGCATGCGGCTTCGCCGTTGAACCGCGATAGCTGCGGGCAGCGGCCCGATCCGGCGTTGCGCTTGATCCAGCGTCAGGCCAAGAAGCTGAGAACCAGGTGCAACGATGGCCTCAGCGATTTCTGCCGACGCGCGTCCCGGCACCGGCAGCGTCGACCGTCGCTCGTCCGTGCCGTGGGCTGCCTCAAAGGCGATGATGGTATCGCGACTGGTTAGCAAGTTTGTTAGGACCCTGCGGGTAGCGGCGATGCTCAAGATGTCCCCTTCAATGAGCGCCACATCGTGGAACGGCCGCAACATCGCCTTGCCGTCACGGATCACCATGCGAACCGTCATGCCGGTCAGGGCGACGAACATTCCAGCCTCCGCCCGAGCACCAATCCAGGGATGGTTGGGCGTCAGCTGGATCTCCATGATGAAGAGCCGCCCGCCCGAAGTTTCTGGCGTTTCCAGGCGAGGGTCGGGCTTGGGCAGGATCCGCGGCAGAACAAAAATGACATAGAGCGCCCCGATGGCGGCGAGCATTGTACCGAGCGGTGTGAAATCGAAAAATCCGATGCGCTCCATGCCGGCATTATGTGCAAGCGCCGCAACGATGAGGTTCGAGGACGAGCCGATAAGCGTCATCATGCCACCGAGGATGCAAATGAAGCTCAAAGGCATCATCACCCGGTCGAGGCTGTACCCGATGCTCGATGCAACCGCCGTCATGATGGGGATGAAGATGACAACCACTGGCGTGTTGTTGAGAAACCCGCTCACCAGTCCGGCGACGATGAGCGCGCTTGCAAAGGCAAATGTCCGCCCACGCCGCCCGAGCCGCGCAATAATTCGTGCCGGCTGCTCGATCGCGCCGGTTTGATAGAGCCCATCACCGATAATGAGCAGCGCCAGAATTGCAAAGAGAACAGGACTGGAGAACCCGGCAAGGAGCGTCGTCATGGCAAGTAGGTTCTCGCCATCGGGCCCTATGATCGGAAACAGGTGAAAAAACAGGATCAGGACGGCGACCGTACCAAAGGCCGAAATTTCCAGCGGAATGTGCTCAATCGCAAAGAATACGATCGCCGCGCTAATGACGGCAAAAGTGAACCACATTTGCACCGTGGCGAGATCAAGCGAAGCAACAGCCGTCATGGGTCTCCAAGCATCTCGCCGGGTTAATCGCGCAGTCGTGGCGAGGTCAGCACTGGGTTGTACGCGGTCAGCGAAATCAAATCTCCAAAACTCAGTCTTTCCGCGCCAGGAGTTCGGCGGCAAATGGTGCGAAATAGGTCAAGATCCCGTCGGCGCCGGCACGCTTGAAGGCCATAAGACTCTCGAGCACCACTCTTTCGTGGTCGAGCCAGCCATTTCCAACAGCCGCCATGATCATCGCGTATTCGCCTGACACCTGATAGGCGAACGTTGGAGCCGCAAAGCGCTCTTTGACGCGCCTGACGATGTCGAGATAGGCCATGCCGGGTTTGACCATCACCATGTCTGCCCCTTCGGCGAGATCGAGCGCGACCTCCCTGAGTGCCTCGTCGGAATTTGCCGAATCCATCTGGTAGGTACGCTTGTCGCCCTTGAGCGCGGCAGCCGATCCGATGGCGTCGCGGAACGGCATGTAGAAGCACGAGGCATATTTCGCCGCATAGGACATGATCTGCGTATCGTGAAATCCGGCACCTTCGAGCCCGGCGCGGATTGCCCCGATGCGACCGTCCATCATGTCGGACGGCCCGATGATATCGGCGCCCGCCTCAGCCTGTATTAGTGCCTGGCGGACTAGGATCTCAATGGTTTCGTCGTTCAAGATGCGATCGCCATCAAGTAGGCCGTCATGGCCGTGGCTGGTGTAGGGATCGAGCGCGACGTCGCACATGAGGCCGATCTCGGGAATGGCGGCCTTGATTGCACGTAGCGCCCGGCAGACCAGATTGTCTTCGTTGAGGGCCTCGCGCCCGTCGGCGGTTTTCAACGCGGGATCGGTATAGGGAAAGAGATCGAGCGCCGGAATGCCGTGTTTGGCCGCCAGCTCAGCCGCGCTCACCGCCAAATCGACGGTCAGGCGCTCGACCCCGGGCATGGAGTCGATCGCCACCCGCGTGTTGTCGCCATCGATCAAGAATATTGGCCAGATGAGATCTTGCGCCGTCAGATTATTCTCGCGAACCAGCTGGCGTGACCAGTTTGCCTTTCGGTTGCGCCTCAGTCGGGTTGCTGGAAAACCGGCTCCCAGTGTCGAATGCTCGCCGGTGCTGCTTTCAGGGCCATGCTCGTGGAGGGGTTTTGTGTCCATTTTCGAGCCTATCGATCTTTGTGTTCGTTCTAGAATTTCAGGCTCGATGAGCGAAAACAAGCCTAATCGCTCATTCGCAATAGGCACGTCTGCGTCGCGTCGCCAGGTCGAAGTGGAAGTGGTTTCGATGGGCCTCGTTGGTTTCCGGGCCGAGCACGGTGCCGAAAATACCGCAGGCGCTCTTGTGGACGGCTCTGAGAAAGCGCCCCTTTGCTGTCACGCGAGGAACGGGTGGTTTTCCGCCAGGGAGGAGCGTCATGTCGTTACCGGCTGCGCTGTTTTCACCTAGCGGCGTTGGCTGCGATGAGGCGTTGTCAGCCTGGAGCCAGCCGTGGCCTTCGATGCCGAGTTCGCGCTCGCGTTGCGTGACGGCCAGCGCAGCTTCGAGTGCCGCCTTGTGGGCGCGTTCGGCCTGAGCTTGTGCCCGTGTGGCGAACCGGTTGCGACGTTCGACATCGCGTCTTGCACGCTTGACGACGCGCTCCTTTCGTTGTCGCGCCACCTGGCGCCTGCGCTCCGCCACCTCGAATTCGCGTTGCGCGTTCTCGGCTCGGGCCAGATTGCGTTGCGCGCGCCGCCGCGCCCGGTCGAGCGCGGTACGCCCAAGGTTCTGGGTCGGAAGCGGAACCTCCGTTGTCGCTCCCACGACCGTGACACGGCGCGCGGCCGCTTGCGGGCTGGCTGACGCATCGGGCACGTCGAGCGGGGCATTCTCGGCGGTGGCCAGTACGGCTTGTGCCTGGTCTGCCCGCGTCCGGTTTTTCCCAGCTTCCACGGCCAACTCGGCGGCACGGAGCTCAAGCTTGCTCGCCCGAACCTTTAGTTTGGCCAGTTCCAGTGCCTGGCGGGGTTCGATCTTGTTCCGCTTCGCAATGGTCCGATTCGCCAGTCCGCCCAATGCCCCGGCCGATTTCGCAGACCTCTTACTCGATTGCTTGGCTGCGGCGACAAGGTCTCGTCGCGCCGGCCCCCAATGCTTCAAGAGGTCGACGCCATCGCCCTTGTCTGTGATGAGGGTGGCGATATCGAGTGCGTTAGCGAAGGCGTGCTCGCTGAGCTTGCCGTTCGCTGCATTGTTGCGGTTTCGGCAGGCATACGACGATACGTTGCGGATGCGGGTGATGCGTGCGCCCAATAAATCACGGGAGATGACCTGCAGTGGCCCCGTCGCCCACTTGTATAGAGCTACAACCATCGGGCAACTGAGCTTTGCCGGCGGTGAGATTCGAACCTCGGGGTCGTTTCCGACTGCCTTCAGGAGCACCGGAGCGGCGTCTCCGCAGCGGCCCTTTTTGATGGGCGCGAGCACATCGAACTGCACGTCAATCTTGGATAGCAGGTCAAGGCAGCGGGACTTGGCCACGGCGATTTCTTGGGCGCTCCATACGTCGGGCGCGATTTTTTCATTGGCCTGCTTGGCCTTACGCGCCGGATTGGCGCCAGGCAGCGGTAGTGGCTCTTGTGCATGAGCACCGCCGCCGGCAAACGAGGCGGCGAGCAGAGCCGTACCAATTAGTAGAAATAGATGCAATTGCCCCACCTCATTGCACCGTGTTTGGTTATGGCGAACCGAAAGGATAACCCGATCGGTCCGGTTTGTCCGCACGAGCCGTTGATGTATAGCTCGTGCCAAGGCAATGCAAAAGCCGTGGCGGCCTCAACGCCCGCCTTCGGTTCTTCTCGCTGCGATCGCCAACAACAGGAGGCTGGCCGTGCTCGAGCAGTCGAACAATGGCGCCGAAAGCAATACTCCGCCAATCGGTTTGAGCACGAGTACCGACCGCTCCGCCGGCATCATTACGCTCGACCGACCGAAGGCTCTCAACGCGCTGACTGATCAAATGCGCGCCGTACTGCCCCCGGTGCTCAACTCCTGGGCGCAGGACCCGATGATCTATGGAAGCATCATCGAGAGCACAAGTCCCAAGGCTTTTTCAGCCGGTGGTGACCTGCGTGAGTACTGCACAGTCGCCAAGAGCAATCTCGACGAGGCCATGCGCCAAACGGCCGTCGAATACACCCTCAATTGGCAATTCGAATGTCATCCAAAACCGATGGTTTCGCTGATTGACGGAATTTGCATGGGTAGCGGCGTCGGCCTGTCCGTGTTCAACACGCACCGCGTCGCCGGCCAGGGCTATCGCTTTGCCATGCCTGAAGTTTGCGCGGGCTTTTTCCCTGATGTTGGCGCAACCTACTTTCTTGCGCGATTGCCGAGCGAGATTGGCATGTACCTCGCTCTGACCGGACGTGCCATTGGCCGTGACGATGCATATCGATTGGGACTCGCCACCCATTGCATCGACCGCGAGCGCTTCGATGTCATTCGCGCGGCTCTCGCCAATGCCGACACGATCGACCCGGTGTTGGACGACCTCCATGAGGATCCCGGTGGTGGTGAAGTCATGGCACTTGAGGGCACAATTCAATCGGTATTCTCGGCCCCGAGTGTCGAGGAAACTATCAAAAGGCTGGGTCAGATCTCGGGCCCTGAGCGCGCTTGGGCCGATCAAACCGCTGATGAGATGGCGAAGAACTCCCCGACCAGTCTCAAGGTGGCCCATAGGCAAATGCGCCTTGGTGGCGATCTGGACCTGGAGGAGGCACTGAAGCTCGAGTATCGCTTGGCGAGGCACTTCCTGACTGCGCACGATCTCTACGAGGGTGTGCGAGCGCTACTCGTCGACAAGGACCAACGGCCTGCTTGGCAACCGGCAACACTCGCCGATGTGAGCGACGAGGCCGTCACCCTTTGCTTCGAGCCGGACGACGCGGCAATGGACTTGGAGCTGCCCACATTCCACGCCGGACCAGGCCCTATTGCCTGACACCGATGCGCTGCATGCGCCGTTTTTGGCGTTGAACGCGGTAATTGGCAGATATTGCAACAGTATTTATGTGTTTTTTATCCATACCGATTAAGTCAGCATTAGGCTCAAATGGCTATTGTCCCGCCGTACGAAGAGGAATGTCAAACAGAGGCGGGGCATATGAGTTTGGCAATGGAGTATGCAAGCCCGGTCGATACTCTCGACGGGTTGGAAGTTAAATCGGATTATCTTCAGGCATTGCGCCTGATAGAGCGTCTTCACAGGTTGTTGCTCGACGTTATCAAGGATGAGTTCGACCGTGTCGGTTGCTCGGACATCAACAGTGTTCAAGCACTTCTGCTCTACAACATCGGCGAATCTGAGCTCACGGCTGGTGAACTCAAGACACGCGGTTATTATCTGGGCTCGAACGTTTCCTATAATCTAAAGAAGCTGGTGGATATGGGTTACATCCACCACAAACGGTCGGAAACGGATCGACGTTCAGTTCGCGTGAGCCTCACTGAGAAGGGCAAAGAAGCCTGCACAGTGGTGGAGCAGCTTTACGAGCGGCAACTCTGCTCGCTCGAGGCCGTTGGCGAGCTTGCCAAGGACAACTTGGTTCACCTCAACAATGCGCTCATGCGTTTGGAGAGATTCTGGTCCGACCA
>JAUVMS010000355.1 GCA_030600135.1 Hyphomicrobiales bacterium
AGGTTTGGGTGCGCGAGAACGGCGAAAGCACACGCGATCGGCTGGTGTTCACTGAAGAGTTGTTCGGTCGGTTGTCGGAAGAACTGTGCTTGTTCTGGCGCACGGTGACAGATGTGCTCGCCTCGGACAAATTGCACCAAATCGCATTTCGCCTGCTTGCTAAAGACGTCGCAGCTCGATTCGACATCGAAGAAGACGAAGTCGACGAAATCGAAGCCTTTTCCCGGACGGTTTTGTTCCGCGATACAGAGGCTTACAAGATAAAACCGCACGCGGACGGAACGAGCCGCATCGTAACGATGATACTTTATCTGCCGACTGATTTGTCGCAAGAGGATCTGGGTACGTCGGTTTACGTAAAGCAGCCATTGCTCAAGCGACTTGGCGGTGAGACCTTCAAGGAAATCAAACGCTTCCCTTACCGCCCCAACAGCTTGTCGGCATTTGCCGTCAATCGCATGAGGGCGCGAACGAGCTGGCACGGGGTGGAGCAGTTCGGGCCCAATCGAGGGGTTCGCAATTCGTTGTTGACCCAGTATCGCACCAACGACGACGGTCCGGCCTATTAACCTGCGCATCTCGTTGGCGTAGCGGGTTGGACAAGGCGCGCCCAAAGGTGATAGCGGTGACATTGGGAGTGTCGCTGCGGGCAATCATCCGATCGGTCGCGCGGCGCAGGGCAAACTATTGATTCTCGCATATCAATGATCGTCTCACACGAACACAAGTTCATCTTCTTGAAGACCTACAAGACCGCGAGTACGTCGATGGAGATCGCGCTCTCGGGGGTGCTTGGGTGCGACGACATCATCACCCCGGCGCAGGCGGACCTGCAAAGCCTGCGGGCGACCGGTGCGGACGGCCAGAATTATCGGTTCGTTCACCCCGCCGTACCCAAGAGGGCCCTTTGGCGGCGATTGCTCAAGCGACCAGAGCGCTACTACCACCCGACCGTCGGCTATTACGAGCACATGCCGGGCTGGCGCGTGAAGCTCTATCTGGGTGACGACATTTGGAACAGCTACTTCAAGTTCGCCTTCGAGCGAAATCCTTGGGATCGCCAGGTTTCGTTTTATCACTACAAGACGCGCAGCAAGGACGCGCCTGAGAGCTTTGAGCAGTTCATGGCGAGGGGCGAAAAGGCGCGCGTCGACAACTGGGACATCTACGCGATTGATGACAGCGTCTCGGTCGACTTCGTTGGGCGCTACGAAAACATCGGCAGCGATTTTGAAAATGTGATGGAGGCGATTGGGCTCGGCGGTCGCATCGAACTGCCACGGGCCAACGTTGGCAAATCCAAGCCCAACACGCGAACCTATCGGGACTACTATAGCGACGAGACCAACGAGCTTGTCGCCAGTTGGTACCCGAACGAAATCTCTCTCTTCGATTATTCGTTTTGACCGCCGGCTCGCGGACGCGAACAACAGGACGTCAAATTTCACAGTTGATCAGCGTTCGCTCCGGCCTATTCGGCCACAGCGGCCTCGGGCTGCACTTCGGCCATGTAGTCGTTGAGGAGGGTTTCGGTAATCTCGCCAGGCTGAAAGTTGTATGAGCCAATCGCTGAGACTGGAGTCACCTCGGCGGCGGTGCCGGTGATGAAGCACTCCGAAAACGACGAGAGTTCATCCGGCATAACGACCCGCTCGACAATGTCGTAGCCCCGCCTGCGCGCCAGTTCGATGACCGAGCGCCGGGTGATGCCGTCGAGAAAGCAGTCGGGTGTCGGAGTATGGATGACACCGTCCTTGACGAAGAAGATGTTGGCGCCAGTGCACTCGGCAACGCGGCCGCGCCAATCGAGCATCATGGCATCGGCATAGCCGTTGGCCTCGGCCTTATGTTTCTCGAGTGTGCAAATCATGTAAAGGCCGGCAGCCTTTGCCTTTGCCGGGATGGTCGCAGGGTCGGGGCGGCGAAAATCGGCCATGGCCAGCTTAATGCCCTTCAATCGTTCCGCCGGATCGAAGTATGAACCCCAATCCCAAGCGGCGATGGCGACGTGGACACCGGCTTCCTGCGCCGAGACGCCCATTTGGCCACTGCCGCGCCAGGCCACGGGCCGAATATAGCCATCGACAAGCCCATTCTTGGCGCAAACGTCGCGGCAGGCCTGGTCGATTTCGGCAACGGTATGGGGGATGTCGATGCCCAAAATTCGCGCCGATTCAAAGAGGCGCTCGGTATGCTCCGTGAGCTTGTAAATCTTGCCGCTGTAAAGCCGCTCACCCTCGAAAACGCTCGAGGCGTAATGCACAACATGTGACAGCACGTGCAGTTTCGCGTCGCGCCAGGGTACCATCTCGCCGTCCATCCAAATGAACCCGTCACGGTCATCATAGGGGGTGCCTGCCATGGTCCAGTCCTCCAACGCAGCCTCAATTTTACATCTGGGCTCTATTGTTGCAGTGCGGCCGGTGATCAACTAAAGAACGCCAACCGGTAAATGCATCAGCTCCTGCGCGAATGCCTTGCCAGCACTAACAACAGCCCTAAAATAAGTCAATATGGCTGACATAATTTCAGACGCAGACCGCGAACGGAAATCGCGGGCCTTGTTACGAACGGTTCCGCCGATCAGCGATGCAGAGGAAGGTGCGTTGATTGCGTTTATCGAGCTCATCTTTTTTGCCTACCGCGACTTCGTGAGCGATGCGGACGCGGTGCTTGAGGAATTCGGTTTCGGGCGCGCGCATCATAGAGTGCTACATTTTGTCAATCGCCGACCCGGCCTTAGAGTCGCCGACCTTCTGGATATCCTGAAAATCACGAAGCAAAGCCTGGCACCCGTCCTCAAGCAACTGGTGGAAAAGGGCTACATCGTGCAGCGTGCCGGTGTGCATGACAGGCGGGAACGGCTGCTTTATCCGACCGAGGAGGGTAAGGAGTTGTTTCGACGCCTGGTCGAACCGCAGATGGAGCGGGTCAAACGGGCCTTGCCAGAGTCGAAAATCGGGGGCAGCGACGTGGTCGAACGGTTTTTATTTGATATGATCGTTCCTGAAGAGCGGGTGCAGATTCGCAATCTCATTGGGTGCAGCAGCGCGGGGTCAATTGATGACGAGGCTGGGGCATGACTTGGCAAATGGAAACGTCGCACGGCACCAATAGTGCGCTGGCTGATGACGCCGCTCACGTACTCGTTGTGGACGATGACCACCGTATTCGAAGCCTGCTTGAGCGATATCTGCGCGAAAACGGATATCGCACGACCGCAGCAAAGGACGTGCCTGATGCGCGTGCTTCGATGCGCGGGTTGGAATTCGACTTGGTGGTTCTCGACATCATGATGCCAGGCGAAAGTGGTCTCGAGCTGGCGCGCGAACTGAAGGACCAGTCGGATGTGCCAATCTTGATGCTGACGGCACGCGCCAGCGTCGACGACCGCATAACGGGATTGGAGTACGGCGTTGACGACTATCTGGCGAAACCCTTCGAGCCGCGCGAGTTGGTGCTTCGCATCAACAACATTTTACGACGGCGCGAAACCGATGAGTTGCTGCCGGATGAGGTGACGATGGGGCAGTTGATTTTCCACGTTGCGCGTGGTGAGCTAAAGCGCGGCCCGGCCACGATAAAACTGACCGAGAGAGAGCGCGATTTCTTGCGGCTTTTCGCGCAGAGACCGGGCGAAACAATTCAACGGCACGAGCTTTCCGGTGACGACAGCATCGGCAACGAGCGCGCGGTCGATGTTCAAATCAATCGGCTTCGGCGAAAAATTGAGGTCGATCCGTCGAATCCAGTGTACCTTCAGACGGTACGGGGCAAGGGCTACATTCTTCATACAGACTGATGGTTGTTGTTACAGAACCTAACGGATTTGCCGAGCAGCGTGCCCGAATTACGCAATGGGTCGCCGAGGTATTGGCATGTTGGATGCCAAAGGGCCTCTATGCGCGCGCGTTGATTATCATTATCGCACCTATCGTTTTGCTCGAGTCGGTCGTCGCTTTTGTATTCATGGAGCGTCATTGGGAAGCAGTGACGCGACGGCTTTCCAAATCGACGGCGGGACAAGTGGGCGCGATCGTCGACATGTACGAGAACAACGCTGCGAACGACGAACATCGCAGCCTGATTGACACGGCCCGAAAACGTTTAAGACTCTCGATTCAAATATTGCCGCCGGGTGATTTGCCAGCGGCGCGGCCCAAGCCGTTCTTCGACCTCCTCGATACCACGCTCTCCCGTGAGATCCGCAAGCATGTCGAAAAGCCGTTTTGGATCGACACAGTGGGCAAATCGCGGCACGTCGAAATCCAGATCAAGTTGGACGATGCGGTATTGCGGGTGGTGGCGCCACGCAGCCAGACGTATGCATCGAATTCTCACATCTTCCTGGTGTGGATGGTTGTGACGTCGCTGGTGCTGTTGACAGTAGCAATCCTTTTCCTGCGCAATCAGATAAGGCCAATATTGCGTCTCGCGGAGGCGGCCGATTGCTTTGGCAAGGGGCGACCGGCGCCTGACAGTTTTCGGCCGCGCGGGGCGCGCGAGGTGCG
>JAUVMS010000079.1 GCA_030600135.1 Hyphomicrobiales bacterium
CGCCAATACGGTGACCACCGGCACGTTCACGATCCCGGTCATGATGCGCACCGGTCTTCCAGCGACCAAAGCCGGCGCCATCGAAGTCGCGGCCTCGGTCAACGGACAAATAATGCCGCCAATCATGGGCGCGGCGGCCTTCGTGATCGCGGAGTTCGTCGGCATCACCTATTTCGACGTCGTCACCCATGCCTTCGTGCCGGCCGTCATTTCCTATATTGCGCTCTTTTACATCACCGACCTCGAGGCGCAGCGCCTGGGTCTTGCACCGATGCGTGCCGACGACGCGCCACGGCTGTCGGCGATCTTCTGGAGCGGTGCCCACTACCTCTTGCCGATCGTGATCCTGATTTACCTCTTGATGGTCGAGCGGGTGTCCGCGGGCTCGGCAGTCTTCTGGGCGATTGTCGGCCTTACGGGCATCGTCCTGATACAGGAGGCGCAGAAGGGCGGGCGGAACGGTCGCGGGTTTGCAAAAGGCCTCGGAGATGGCGCCCTAACGCTTGTCGACGGGCTCATTGCTGGTGCGCGGAACATGATCGGCGTGGTGGTCGCGATCGCAGCCGCCGGCATCATTGTCGGCGCGGTTTCCTCGACGGGGCTTTCGAATGCACTTTCTGGCATTGTCGAAGCCTTGGCGGGCGGCAACATTTATCTCCTATTGGTGTTGGTCGCTGGGCTTTGCATCATTTTAGGTCTCGGACTGCCGACCACAGCGAACTACCTCGTCGTCGCCTCGCTGATGGCGCCTGTCATCGTCGAAGTCGGTGGCGCACAAGGATTGGTGCTGCCGCTGATCGCCGTGCACTTGTTCGTTTTCTATTTCGGTCTCATGGCGGACGTGACGCCGCCGGTTGGTCTGGCATCCTATGCGGCATCTGGGATCTCGCGCGCCGACCCGATCGCCACTGGCATCCAGGCCTTCTTCTATTCCATCCGCACCGCAATCCTGCCGTTCATTTTTATCTTCAATCTCGATCTGCTGCTCATCGGATTGCCACCCGGTTGGCAGGGCTGGTTGCAAGCCGCGATGATTTTCTCCACCTCGCTGCTTGCAATTCTCGCGTTCACATCACTCACGTTCCGTTGGATGCTGACGCGGCTCAACATCATCGAGATGGCACTCTTGGCGTTCGCCTGCGTCGGCCTCTTTCGCCCGGACTTTATTCTCGATCGCGCCGTCGCGCCCTATAACATCGTGACGATGCAGGCCATGGAGGCGGGTAGCGACGCTGACCAGGTCCGGTTGCATGTGCGGCGGCTGAGTGATTATGGCGAGCGGGGCAAGTTGTTCGTATTCGATCGCCAGGCCGAGCCTAAGCTGGCGGGGCAGAAGATTGCCTGGAACACGCTCGGAGTTACCGTCGAGCCACGAGGGAACGGTGTGCTCGCAGTGGTCGATCCGGGGTTCATGAGCGTGGCCGAAAAAGCGGGACTGAGAATTGACGATGAAATCACGCGGATCGACGAGAAGGTCGTCGCTCGACCTCCCAAGGAAATTATTTTCCTACCTGCGCTACTGGCGCTCGTGCTGGTTTATCTCTGGCAGCGAAAGCGAGTGCGTGAAGAGCGCACCGAAATGGCGGCGCAGCCTGATGCGTTTGAGAGCCACATCTAAACGGCTGCCCGGAGCGGCGGCATGTTACGCGGTCACGTCGGCCTTTTGAAGATGACCGGTCTTTAGGTAGAACAGACAACCGCCATCCGTGCGGGGAGTGTGCGAGGAACCAGGCGGCAGGCGCAACCAGGCGCCACGATCATAGACACCATCATCGTCGGCAAAACTGCCCTCGAGGACGAAATATTCGCCTCCGCCAGGGAATGAAACCGTTCCCCAGTCGAGGCCGGCGCTCCAGCGGACCATCTGGACCGTCTCGTTTGCCGCTTCGTAGAGTGGCAACAAATCCTCTCCGTCACGCCCTGAACGCCACAGTGAGCGATCATGAGTATTGATCCGAACGAAGTCGGTGTCGTCTGGCGTCATTTGCCACAGCTTCACCAGGATTGTACAACCGGGCGCGCTCGACGGTATGTGACGAGAACCGGGCGGGTTGCGCACATACATGCCAGTGGGGAAATCGCCGGTCTCATCGGTAAATACGCCATCGAGTACGAGGAACTCTTCTCCGCCACCATGCACATGAGCACTAAAGGCGCTGTCGGGTGCATAGCGGACGATGCTGGTCGCGCGTGCCACCTCATCGCCATCGCGCTCGAGCATGCGACGCTCAACACCTGCCATAGGCGAGGCGACCCAATCGAGCATCGTGCTGTCCATAACGGCGCGCTTGCCGAGATCCGCGTTGATCTTCATGAAGCGATCTCCTCAACCGTTGCCTTGTCCCTGCTCGATGATAACCCGAACATCGCGTGCGCTCATAGCCGGTCGACCCGCGCGATTTGCGTTTTCGACGGCAAGCGCGACGAGATCCGCACTCGATTGGGCGATTGTACCATCTGGTAGATAGAGGTTGTTCTCCAAGCCAATCCTGACATGGCCACCCAATGCGATGGCCCGCGCCGCGCATGCCGTTTCTTCGCGACCAAACGCGCACATGGCCCAAGGCGTTTCGTCTTCACCAAGCGCCGCAACAAAGGGGTCCAAATCGCTCGAACTTGATCGGCGATCCTCGGCATACTTGCCAAGCACGAAGAGTAGGATTGGGATATTTTTGGACACGACGCCCTTCTCCTGCAGCGCCCGGAGGCGGTGCACGTCGTCACCGGTATAGAGGATTAGTTGCAGCCACACATCCGCATTATCCAGCCAAGTCATGAACTTTTGTGCTTCGGCCTCTTCCTTGGCGCCGGGTATGAGTTCACTGAGCGCGATTGAAATTGCCTCCGGTTGCAGCATTTTCGTCAGCTTGATGATGTCGCTCGGCGTATAGCGACCGACGGTTTCCGTCGTGGCCTGGACAATCAAGTCGCCATTTGTCGCGTGCTCAATCTCATCGATGATTTCGCGGAAAAGACCGGCATCGAGAACATGCTGGCCCTTGCTATCACGGGCATGGACATGGACCATGGCCGCACCGGCGTTCATGCAACGACGGCTTTCGGCGGCAATCTCGACAGGCGTCATGGGCAGGCGGGGATGGTCTGCCTTGGTGAGGCGGGCACCGTTGATCGCGGCGGTTATGATGGTGCCTGGCGTGTCATCAAGCGGCTTGGCCATGGCCCTCAACTCCGGCCTCGGTGAGCGCCTGTTCGATGCTTTTGCTCAGCCGATCGGTTAACTGCTCGTGCTCGGCGTCCGAGATGATGAATGGCGGCGCAATGAGCACATGATCACCGTCGGTGCCATCCGACGTGCCGTTGCTTGGATAGCACACGAGACCATTGGCCATGGCGCATTTCTTGATGCGATCAGCCAGCGAGAGAGAGCGAGGGAACGGCTGCTTGGTCTCGCGATCGGCAACCAATTCGACGCCGATGAAATAGCCGCGCCCTCTGATGTCGCCAATGTTTGCATGTTGACCCAACCTATCTCGAAACAGACCAATCAAGCGCTCGCCGCCACTGCGCACTTTGGCCAGCAAGCCCTCATCGTCAATCGTTTGGAGTACGGCGTTGGCACCGGCGCAGGCGGTTGCGTGGGTCATATAAGTATGTCCTTGGCGCAAAAGTCCGCTGCCGGTTTCGATCGATTGCGCCAGTTCCTCGCGGACAAGAATGGCGCCGATCGGTTGGTAACCCGCGCCAAGGCCCTTGGCGACGACGATCATGTCGGGGACGATGCCCTCTTGTTCGCAGGCAAATAGGGTGCCCGTGCGTCCCATGCCGCACATCACCTCGTCGAGAATGAGAAATACGCCATGACCATCGCAAATGCGGCGCACCTCTTCGAAATAGCCGGGAGCGGCGGCAACCGCGCCGATCGTGGCACCGACCACGGTCTCGGCAACGAATGCGGCGACACGGCCTGGCCCAGTCGCCTGGATTTCGGCCTCGAGAGCGGCGGCTGATCGCAAGCCATACTCCGCTTCGGTTTCGTCTTCGCGACGGCCGCGATAGGCATAGCAAGCCGGGATGTGACGCATGACCCCGTCGAAAAGCCCGTCGCCGAAGATTGCCTCATAGGGTTTTCGCCGTGCCTTGTTGCCGGCAAGCGCCATCATGGCAAGCGAGGCGCCATGATAGGACTGGTTGCGGGCAATGAAGCGCGTGCGCTCTTCATCACCGCGTTCGAGGTGAATTTGACGCGCAAGTTTGAGGGCGGCTTCATTGGCTTCGGTACCGCCGGAGAGGAAGGCGACCCGCCAGGCGCCACCCGGCGCGCGATCGCTAAGACGCGCGGCCAGCTGCTCAGCCGGCCGGTTGGTGAAAAAGGCGGAATGTGCATACGCCATGTCATCGAGTTGTGCCTTGATGGCCTCGATAACCTTTGGATGGCTATGGCCGAGGCACGACACCGCTGCGCCACCCGAGGCATCGAGGTAGCGTTGACCGTCTTGGTCAATCAGCCACGCCCCGTCGCCGCTTGCAACCACTGGCAGCGGTGCGTGCATCTGACGGTGCAAAACATGTGATGGCATCACAGTCTATCCTTCGCAATTCCGCCAACAGGTCCGCGGCGGATATGTCATATGGGCAGGGTCGAGGCAAGATCCCGGGCGATCGAGCAGGTCCCGTACGATAGGGTCAACGGCGCTCGATGAATACACCGCTAACGCAAGTAGAGATGCAAGGCGAGATTTGCAACCATTGCAATGCGTGACGTCGATGCGGCAATTTTTTTTGCCAAGTATGCAAACAATTTTGAACTTTCGACGGGTCGGCGATGGCTGAGCGGGCGACGCCGGGCCGCTTTTCGCGAAGCGAAGGCATGTCTGTAAGCGACAGGGCTTGGGCACGGCTCACGGGCCGGCGATGGCATTGGTCTGTTCCTATTCGCCAACGTTATTGCTGGTCGGCTCATCGAACGCGGCCTCTACAATTCATTGCCGGAAGATCTCCAGCACTTCCTCCGCATTAATCAGGAACGGATCGTTGAGGACGCAAAAGCTCTGGCGCTCAAGAGCATGGGTCAAGGAAACGTGGCGGTTCCCGCGCCGTTCAGCATGACGGCGAAAATTCCGGACCCGAACGAAACCGGAGCGAAAATCGATCAGAATTACGATACCGGCGAAACCACAAAAGTAAGAGAGTGGCTCGCCGAATACTATCGGTCCTGGGTGGTATGGCGCATTTGGTTAGTCGCTGCGTGAGGGCACTTATGGGCTCGGCGCCGCTTGCGGGCGCTCTAGTGTTGGCGCTCATGACGCGACCGACAATCATCATCGCCGTGCGTGCAGCACTCAAGTCGGTGCCGCCGTCGATCCGCGAGGCGGTGGCGTGCGAGGAACAGGCTATGCGTTGGGCGAGCGCTAAGGTTGCGCCATTTAGATCATGTCAGAATAAGATAATGGCGGTGCGCAAGATCGGAGAAAAATAAGGAGCCGGAAGCCACCCCCGCATATCGTAAGGCTCCCGGCTCTCTTCCCCCGCTATAGCCAACCCCTCTTTGAAGGCTAATTAACCCACAGCCGTCTGCTTTTCGGCCACCCGCACGCGGTCGCGGCGACGTGGCTGCACGGGTTGATAGGCTTTGCGCGCATGAAATTCGCAATATGGCAGGCCAGGGACCTTGTCGATTCCGCAGAAATAGAAGTCTTCGTGTGTCGGATCGCCAACAGGCCACCGACAGCTGCATTCCTTGAGCGTCGCGATCGTGACGCGTTTCTCAACCGGAATATCCAGTTCTTCCGCAAGATCGAAATTTTGCTCCGCTCCGCGCTGCGCGGCCGCATATTGCAGCGCCTCGCGAACCGATGAGCCCCCAAGCCCTCCAAAACGCAATGGCTTTTGCTGTTTTGGTCGTGCAATCTTTTTTCGTGGTCGAACTGTTTTCATTCGCGAGGTCGTCGCTCGTCCCGACAACCCTAGGCGGTGAACCTTTCCGATCACCGCATTTCGTGTGACGTCGCCTAGTCTATTTGCAATTTGACTTGCACTTAGACCTTCAGCCCAGAGCTTCTTTAGTATGTCCACCCGCTCTTCAGTCCAGGCCATTGAGCTAAGCCTCCTCTCAATAACACGCTGTGTCTGCCAGTTGGCAGACTCCACCCCGTTGGGCGCACGCAACGAACACGACGATCCAACAAAACCCGACCGCCGTGCCGCAATTGCAGCCCGAAATACACAGACGCTTACTGATGAGAACGCGCCGACCACTAAAAGGAGAGCAAACACATAAAGTTACGCGTACTGACGCGACATGTCGTGGCCGACAACCGAGACGCTACAATATGGGGTGTGGGCCAAGCAACCCCGACCGCAAGTGCGTTCGACCATTCGTCTACGCGAGTGGCAAAACTGCAACTTGATGCTGTACCACCACTGTCGCCTGCAAGGTCGGCGCGAGAACCGGCTTGTGTCACGGAGCTTGCTAATCTTGCGCCCGCTGGTTGGCGCGCTTCGTTGACACAATCGCTTGGCAGGGTGTACTCATTATAAGCTTCATCGCCGCCAGATTAGGCGGCGATTTTGGTTTTTGGGCTTTGATCGCGAAACATGTCTGCCGTCCTACCAACCTATGCACGCTACGACCTGGAATTTGACCGGGGCGAGGGGGTGCGCCTCTACACCAGAGATGGTGAGGAGTTCTTGGACTTTGCCGGCGGCATTGCGGTCAATGCCCTCGGTCACGCCCACCCAACGATCATCGCCGCGCTAACCGAGCAGGCCAACAAGCTCTGGCATACGTCAAATCTTTATCGGATCCCGGATCAGGAACGATTGGCGGAGCGGCTGGTGGGCGTCACGTTTGCCGACCGCGTGTTCTTTACAAATTCAGGCGCGGAGGCGGTCGAGTGCGCGATCAAGACGGCACGCCGGTTCCACCATGTGGAGGATACGCCCGAGCGCTATCGTTTTATCTGCTTTGACGGGGCATTTCATGGCCGCACGCTCGCAACAATCGCGGCTGGTGGCCAGCCCAAGCTGCTCGACGGCTTCGGCCCCCCGGTGGACGGTTTCGATCATGTGGAGGCCTGGGACGTCGAGGCGGTTCGTGCCGCGGTCTCGGACCAGACCGCCGGCATATTGGTCGAGCCGATCCAAGGCGAAGGTGGCATTCGCACAGCGGGAATTGATGTGCTGCGTGAATTGCGGGCAATTGCCGATGAGGCCGGCATTCTCCTCGTCCTTGATGAAATTCAGTGCGGGATGGGGCGGACCGGGAAACTTTTTGCCCACGAATGGGCCGGCATCAGACCCGACATCATGGCCGTGGCCAAAGGCATTGGCGGCGGATTTCCGCTCGGTGCGTGCCTCGCCACGGAACATGCCAGCAAGGGCATGACGGCCGGTACGCACGGCTCGACCTACGGTGGCAACCCGCTTGCCATGGCGGTCGGCAATGCAGTGCTGGATGCGGTCACAGACCCTGACTTTCTCGAAGCGGTGCGCAAGAAGGGATTGCGGTTCAAGCAGGGCCTTGCCCAATTGCAGGACGAGTATCCGGACGTGATCGACGAGGTTCGCGGCCAGGGGCTGATGCTGGGTGTGAAATGCAAGGTACCGCCGGCAGAACTCATATCGGCACTCGTCGAGCAAAAGATGCTGGCAGTTCCTGCGGCGGACAATGTTGTGAGGCTGTTGCCGGCGCTCGTTGTATCGGGCGATGAGATCAGCGATGCAGTCACGCGTATCGGCATGGCCTGCGCCGCGCTTGCCAAGGCCAACGCATCGTCGCACTAAATTTTCGAAACAGGCACTGAGATGGCACCTCGCCACTTTCTTGATATCGATTGCTTTTCCGGCGACCAACTGCGCTCGATCCTCGATCTGGCCCACAAGTTCAAAGCGGCCGGCAGACCGACACCGCAGTCACTTCGCCCCGATGCCCTGAAAGATGCGGTGTTGGCGCTGATGTTCGAACGCCCTTCGACACGCACACGGGTGTCCTTCGACGTTGCCATGCGTCAGCTGGGTGGTCAGACTTTGGTGCTCAACCGGGAGCAGTTGCAGCTTGGGCGCGGCGAAACCATTCCGGATACCGCCCAAGTGCTGTCGCGCTATGTCGACGCTATCATGCTGCGCACCGGCTCGCACGAAGCTCTGTTGGAGCTTGCGGCCCATGCCTCGGTGCCGGTGATCAACGGTTTGACCAACCTCAGCCATCCCTGTCAGATCATGGCCGATATTATGACCTTTGAAGAGGTGCATGGTCCGATCGCGGGGCGCAGGGTCGCCTGGGTCGGCGATGCCAACAACGTGGCCGCGTCCTGGATTCATGCCGCGGTTCGTCTGGGGTTCGAGCTCCGTTTGGCCTCGCCGGGCGAATTGCAGCCCGATGCCGAGCTGATGACTTGGGCGGCGGCGGAGGGCGGCAAGATCCTGGTGACCGATGACGTGGATGAGGCCGCACGCAACGTCGAGTGTGTGGTAACAGACACCTGGGTGTCGATGGGTGATGAAGACCCCGACCGGCGCATTGCGCTGCTCAAAGGTTACTACGTCGATGAGCGGTTGATGGGCCTGGCCGCCGAAAATGCGATTTTCATGCATTGCTTGCCGGCCTATCGCGGTCGCGAAGTGACGGCGGCGGTCATCGATGGACCACAGTCGGTCGTGTTCGATGAAACGGAAAATCGGCTCTATGCGCAAAAGGCGATCCTGGCCTGGTGCTTCGGGACGGATTGAATGGCGAACGACGATCTACAAATGGGCGGTCGCGGTGAGGCCAATCCAGACGACCTCGTGTTGCCGTTTCGGGCCGAGTTGTCGGGCGTCAATGGCCGCCTCGTCAGGCTCGGCGCGGTGGTCGATGGGGTCCTGAGGCGGCACGACTATCCCGAGCCGGTGTCGGTGGCGCTCGGCGAGGCTTTGGTCTTGACGGCCATGCTCGGCACGTCATTGAAACACGGTAGTCGGCTCACCCTGCAAACGCAGACCGATGGGCCGCTGCACCTCATTGTCGTCGACTTCGAGCCACCTGGACGGGTGCGGGGCTATGCCGGGTTCGATCGCTCGAGCCCAGTGGTTGGCGACGGCACGATTGGACAGGGTGTCTTGCTCGGTCATGGTCATTTGGCGATGACGATCGATCCAGGCGAGGGCATGGATCTTTATCAGGGCGTCGTGCCGATCGAGAACGACCCGCTTACCAAGGCGGCGCTCACCTACTTCCGCCAATCGGAGCAATTGCCGACATTCATTCGGCTCGCGGTCGCGCGTCACTATAAGCGACCGCTGCATGGCGCGGCTGATGGCTGGCGCTGGCGGGCAGGCGGGCTGATGTTGCAGCATCTGGCCACGGAAGGCGGCCATGAGATGAAGCACGAGCTCGGCGACGATGAAGAGTTGCCGCTTCTGGGTGACGACGATGAGGACTGGGAACGGACCCGCTTTCTGGCGGAAACCGTGCAGGATTACGAGCTCTTGGATCCCACGCTCGCCCCCGAACGGCTGCTGTTGCGGCTGTTCCATGAGGAGGGCGTGCGAGCCTATCGAGCGAGACCGGTTGAAGAGCGTTGCAAATGCTCCGAGCAGCGCATCCGCACAATGCTGAGCCGGTTCGGCGCCAGCGAACTGTCAGACATGATCATGGCCGACGGGCGAATTCGCGTCACCTGCGAGTTTTGCAGCTCGGTCTACTATCTGATGCCCGACGAACTCGGTGTCACGTCGTAGAAGGGAGCAATTTTGGTTTGCGTTCAGGGCCTTTGGCCCCTGGCGCCACGCAGGCTGCGCGCCTCAATGGCGCTAGTCCTCACTGCGTTCGTCCGCCACTCCTGCGCCGTCTCGCTTTGGCAACCGAGCGCAGCGAGGCAAGGCCGACCGGCCGTCGCGGCTTAGCCGCGCCCATGCGGAGGCCGTCGCCGGAGGCGACGAAGAGCCGTGAGCCGTGTTTCTAAAGTTTGCGTTCAGGGCCTTTC
>JAUVMS010000445.1 GCA_030600135.1 Hyphomicrobiales bacterium
ATGTAGTAACCGACCGGCTGGGCATAGGGATTGCCATAGTCTGGAACCCGGTTCGCCTCGTCATGCTGGCTGCCATGCTCGATCCAGAGCCGTCGATCGCCGAGTTTTCTGGTAATCGCGGGCGTTTGCTCGAGATGGACATTGTAGGCCTTCAGGCTGTCGACGAACGCGGGATAGCAGGCCAATTCGTAATCGTGATTGCCAGCCAGCAGCGTGATGCGGATGGTCTCGCCGGTCCTGCGAAAAGTCTCAAAGATGCGCGGAAACTGCCCGATCAGCACGTCGACCTTATCCTCGCCGTCGACCTTTGTGAATTCCCACAAACCGAACGCGTCACCAACGATCACCAATTCGATGTCCTCGTCGGTCTTGGCGGCGAGGTCGTCGAGAAATTCCACCAATTCGTCCTCGAAATCACACGCTCCGAGCGCCTCGTCGCCACCGATATGGAGATCGCTTATAAAGTAGTACGTGCGCATTTTTCGTCTGCCTTGGTAATCGATCGATCGCGAGAGCGTACGATTTGAGCCATAGCGATACACTGGCCGAAAGAACTTGCCAGCCGCGCAGGGATTTTGCTGGGGCGTGGAAATTTTTCAGTTCATACGTGATGTTTCGCTCAATAGTCCGAATGAGCCAAGCACTAACAATTTGCTTATGCTGAACATCACGACACGGATAATAATCTAGAAATCCAGTATCTATTGCGCTCTCGAGATTGCCATCGTCAACCGGGACGTCTCGCAAAAACCGCTGTGGGTGAGCGGTCGGTGACAAGGCGCGACCTTCTAGATTTGGATCGTTTCCTGCTAGCGGCCGTCGAAGGCGGTCGTGATCCGGTGACGGGCCGATGTTCCGATTGTTTCACGCGACGTCTGGTGAAACGTTGCCCGCTTTCGCCTCGCGCTGCCCCATCTGCCAAAGCCGCATCCATTTGGTTCGATATGGGCAAGTCTGCGCACGAAATTGATCAATCCATGCATTCAATTGCAAAACATAGATTTTGGGGCAGGCAAGCGGTGCAACCTCGAACCGGACCCATCGCGGGCAGGGTTGGCGTGGCGGCTGGCCGCAAACATTATTGGTGGAGCCGAGGGGAATCGAACCCCTGACCTCTTGAATGCCATTCAAGCGCTCTCCCAACTGAGCTACGGCCCCTATTTCGTTGGGATGGACCCGTTGGCCAGGCTGCTTGGCGCATCCGGCCAGGGCTAGCCCGCACGACGTGCAATCGGGTCCCCAAGACCGCCTAGTTAGGACGCCTGAGGCGATTGATCAAGCGAAAGCTTGGTCTGTAGAATGCGGCATCGAGCCTATTGCCGAAAACCCAGCGAGCGCCTAGAGCAGGGCGTCGACCGAGCGGCACCCTACCGAGGCGATCCGATGAGCAAAACCGATCCAGGCAACTACTTTGAGGATTTCAAGCTCGGCCAGGAGCTCAAGCACGCCACCCCGCGCACGGTGACATCGGGTGACGTGACCCTTTATGGCGCGCTCTATGGCTCGCGCTTCGCCGTGCAGTCGTCCGATGCCTTTGCCAGGGCCATCGGCTATGACCATGCGCCCATTGACGACCTCCTGGTCTTCCACATTGTCTTCGGCAAGACCGTGCCCGACATCTCGCTGAATGCGGTGGCCAATCTGGGCTATGCCGATTGCCGTTTCTTGCGAGCGGTGTTCCCCGGCGACACCCTTGCAACGACATCTGTAGTTATCGGGCTCAGGGAAAACTCCAATGGCAAGACCGGCGTTGTCTACGTTCGCTCGTGCGGCACCAATCAGCACGGCCAGGCGGTGCTGGAATACACCCGCTGGGTGATGGTGCGAAAGCGCGACCCGTCGTCGCCCGCACCCTCTCCACACCTGCCGGATCTGGCGGACCGCGTCGCTCCCGATGTCCTTGGGCGGGCGCTGCCAGAATTGGACCCAAGCGCATATGATACCGCACTTGCCGGTTCTGCCCACCTTTGGGGCGCCTACGAGCCCGGCGAAAGGATCGACCACGTCGACGGCATGACCATCGAGGAAGCCGAGCATCAGTTGGCGACGCGGCTCTATCAGAACACCGCCAAGGTGCACTTTGATCTCAACCAACAAAAGGACAGCCGCTTTGGCCGCCGCCTGATCTATGGCGGTCATGTCATTTCGCTCGCCCGCGCGCTCTCGTTCAATGGCCTGCAAAACGCCTTTCACGTCGCCGCGATCAACGGCGGACGTCACGTCGCCCCCTGTTTTGCCGGCGACACTGTCTATGCTTGGTCGCAGGTATTGGAGAAGTGTGAGCTTCCCGATCGTAGCGACGTCGGCGCCCTGCGGATCAGAACCATCGCAACCAAGGACCACCTCTGCGCTGACTTTCCAACCAAGGGCGACGACGGCAAGGATCATCCGAGCACTATTCTCGACCTCGATTATTGGGTTGTGATGCCGCGTTAGACCATTGCGCCGGTTGCCGCCTCCACCGATCCCGTCGTCGTGCCCGCACGTCGCTAAGTTCGCAGCTCGGCAAACGGATCATTGCCCCTCATGCTGCGGCACGGTAGAACCGAACGATGTTGAATTGCCGAACGCTCCGGAGAAGCTGATGGCGCAAGCCAAACCCACCGCTCAACGGCCCCTGTCCCCACACCTCCAAATCTACCGCCCACTGGTCAACATGGTGATGTCGATCATCCATCGCCTGACCGGCGTTGCGCTCTATGTCGGCACCTTGCTGTTGGCCTGGTGGCTGACGGCGGCAGCGGTCGGACCGCAGGCCTTTGACGCGGTCAACGGGTTCTTCGCCTCCTGGCTCGGCCGGCTCATTTTGTTTGGCTACACCTGGGCGCTGGTTCACCACATGCTGGGCGGCATGCGCCATTTCCTTTGGGATACCGGCCGCGGCCTTGATCTGGAGACGGTGGACCGGCTGTCGTGGGCGACCATCATCGGCTCGGTCACCCTCACCCTCATAATTTGGATCGCCGGCTACATGGCGCGGGGAGCGATTTAGGACATGTCTGCAAACGGTGGCATGCGCACGCCGCTCGGCAAGGTGCGCGGGCTCGGCCCGGCCAAGAGCGGTTCGAAGCATTTCTGGTGGCAGCGGGTGACGGGCGTGGCCAACCTCTGTCTCGTCGTCTTCATGCTCTTTGTGATCATCGGCCTCGTCGGCGCTGATCACGCGACGGTCAAGCAAACCCTCTCGGCGCCGCTCGTGGCGGTCCTGCTCCTGCTCCTCATCCTGTCGGGCGTCTACCACATGCGGCTCGGCATGCAGGTGATCATCGAGGATTACATCTCCGGCGAAGGCCTCAAGATCATTGCCCTGGTGCTCAATACGTTTTTCGCCATCTTCGTTGGCAGCGTTTGTCTATTTGCAGTCTTGAAACTCAGCTTGGGAGCGTGAGGAATGGCAGATCGCGTGGGCCCCAACGGCTCGGGAAACGGCGTCGCTAGCCCAAGCATTGGCGGGCGGGCCTATCCCGTCACCGAGCACACCTTTGACGTCGTCG
>JAUVMS010000474.1 GCA_030600135.1 Hyphomicrobiales bacterium
CGTTGTGACCTGCGTCGACACCCTGCACCTAAAAATTGGATAGCTGCAATTTGAGTTGATGGGCGTTAGGAAACCCGGGAGCTCGCGCTTTCAAGAAACGCAGTCATGAATTTGTCGAGCGCATCCCAATCCGTCAGCTCGTAGTCCTGGGTGGCCACAGGCAGGTCGCGACCGTCCATGACAACATGGCGAACAATGTGCTCTTTGAAATAGTCGTATTCTGTGTATCGCAGTGCGCCGCCCGCCAAATGCGTATTCTGGGGCCGCCAGCCTGTGTCCTGAACAAAACTTTCGACATAGTCACGGGCCTCCGCCTTGCCGTCTTCAAAAGACGCAGAGAGGCTCACCGAAACGAATGCCGATGGCACCGTGTCAAGTTGCTGGCGATGCGCCGCCGCGAAGGCCGCAACGTGATTTTGGTGCAGTTTTTGGTGAACCGAGCCGGCGACAATTATGGCGTCGAACGAACCAAAATCCTGGCCTGAAAGATGACCGGCACAATCATATGTCTCCACCTCGTTGCCCGCCGCACGAGCGGTGTTTGCGATGTGATCAGCAATTTTCTTCGTCTGACCTTCTGTCGTACCGAATGCGACCAATACTTTCATCGCGTCTCCTTCGGCCCGTGGGTTGCATGGCCGTTCTATCGTTTCCTGGTAGGCGATGATCACTGCGCCGGCAGGCGCGCGCATTGACCTTGATCAATAACGCGCGCCAATTGCCCGGTCGGTGGCCGCCAAGGAAGGGTTCAGAATTGCGGTGTTAGGGACGATGCCGCTCCGGCAAGGCATTGAAATTGCGGGTTTAACCGCTCAGCGGACTGTGACGGCAAGAGCCTCCTAAGAGACCGTCTCCTTGGACCGACGGGCCGTCTCATCCATGACATCCGTCAGCGTCGGTCGGTCTACGTTGTAGAGAACGCCGAGCGGCGGAGCGTCGCCCTGCGAAGCCTCCGCCATGGCGGCCATCAGATCGCTTGAATCGTGATCGTCCGGAAGATCACGAACCTGGACATCGAGATTGGCGTAGGTCATATCCGTCTTGTCGAATGTGACACAGGGGGAAAGGATGTTGAGGTATGAAAAGCCGCGATGGGCAATGGCCTCGACGATCATGTCAGCGAGGTGGTGCTGGCGCCCGGCGTAGGCCTGGCCGACCCAGCTCGCGCGATAGGCGAGCAGGAGCATCAGCGGGTTGAGCGGCTCATCGGCGTTCTCATAGGGCGTTGTCGAAGTCTTGAAGCCGAGCGCGGATGTTGGCGAGGTCTGGCCTTTGGTCAAACCATAGATGCCGTTGTCGAAGACGAGATATGTGAGGTCGACGTTGCGTCTGGCGGCGTGTGGAATATGACCGCCACCAATGGCAAAGGCATCGCCATCGCCGCCGATGGCAACGACGGTCAGGGCATCGTTTGCGAGCTTCACGCCGGTCGCCACGGGAAGCGTGCGGCCGTGCAGCGTGTGAAAGCCGTAGGTGCTGACAAAAAACGGAAAGCGCGACGCGCAGCCGATCCCTGAGACAACCACGGCGTCCTTGCAATCAATCCCGAGACGGTTGAGGGCGAAAGTAAAGCCCTCGGCCATGCTGAAATAGCCACAACCCGGGCACCATGTGGGCAAGGACTTGGAGCGATAGTCTTGATGTCCGTCGCCACGAACCTGCTCGAGCTTTTCCTCTAGATAAACCGGTCTCAAAAGCTCGTTCATAATCTCATTCCTCAAGATAGACTGGTTTGCGGAGCGTGCTTCTTGGCCCTCTTCGCGCGACGGATCCTGGGTTTGGCGGCGGCTTTGGTGGTGCTGGCAAGCGCGCGAACCTCGGCGAGGATTTCCTCAACCACCATCGGCGAACCCGTGGCGCGGGTGAATCGCCGCACCGGTCGGCCGGTGGCGCCTGAGATGAGCTGGGCGAACTGGCCTTCATAATTGAGTTCGGGAACCAGCACTTCCCGGCAATCGTCGAAAAAGGCGTTTATTCTCTCCAACGGCAACGGCGAGAGCATGACCACCTTCATCGCCGAGCATCGAATACCTTCATGCTGGGCTGCCAGCATGGTTTCGATTATTTCCCCGAACGTCGATCCCCAACCAAGAATGCCAACATCGACGGGCCCCTCATCGCCAAACCGTTTGCAGATCGAAATGCCTGGATACTCGATTGCGCTCTGGAACTTTTCATGGCGCTTGGCGCTCATGGCCATGTGAACGTCCGCGGCATCGCTTGGGCGACCAAGTTCGTTGTGCTCAAGGCCGGTGACCGTATGCATCAGGCCTTCTTCACCGGGCAACGCACGCGGCGAGACCAAACTGTCCGTCAGCGCAAAGCGCTGATAAACTTTGCCATTCTTGCTCGATGGGCGGATGTTCGATTTCTGCACGAAGGGATTTTCCTTCGGCGGTATGACCGTCTCATAGCGGTTTGACAGATAGAGATCCATCAGGACGATCACCGGCGTTTGGTACTTCTCGGCAAGCTCAAAAGCCATCCCGGCGCAGCGATAGCAACCCTCGACATTTGTTGGGGCAAGCACGATGCGCTGCGCATCTCCGGAGCTGCCATAAAGCGCGAGGTTGAGATCGGACTGCTCGGTCTTTGTCGGCATGCCGGTTGACGGGCCGCCGCGTTGGCTAACAACGACCACCGCGGGCACCTCGGCCATAACGCCGAGGCCAATCATTTCCGCCATCAATGCAAGGCCCGGACCCGATGTCGCGGTCGCCGCGCGCGCGCCCGCATATCCCGCCCCGATGGTGGCCGCGATCGCGGCAATTTCATCTTCGGTCTGCAGAAGCTTGCCGCCGTGACGTGGCATCTCGACGGCGAGCCGTTCCATGATGGTGGTGGCCGGCGTGATCGGATAGCCGAAATAGTTTTCAATTCCGGCCTCGAGGAAGCCACGAACAATCGCGCCGTTACCCGTCATCATGACGGCATCCGCGCCATTGGCGTCCTCACGCGCCTTGCCGACAATGACGTCGTCGAGCTTGAAAACTGATCGCCCGGCCGCCAGCCCCGCATCAAAGGCCTTCGATGCCCCTTCAACGACGCTCTTTGTCTTGGTCGCGAACTTGCTTTCGATGATCTGCCGGAAAACATCGCCGGGCATATCAAAGAGC
>JAUVMS010000016.1 GCA_030600135.1 Hyphomicrobiales bacterium
AGAAAATCAAACTGCGCCCGTAACGGGCAACAACTGAAATACTATTTTGCACGAGCCTCGGTTGACGCCAGGTCTGCAATCGCCAATTGTGTAACAGCGTGCCCTTTTGTCGCGGAGGTGGTGTTATATGGCGTATGCCGACTGGATGATCAAAGGGCCCAAGATCGCATCGTGTAGTTGCGACTATGGTTGTCCATGTGAATTCAATGCCCCGCCAACAAATGATGTTTGTGAGGGCCTGGAAGCGCAACGGATCGATGAGGGCTGGTTCGGAGAATTGCGCCTCGACGGCCTCATCATTGGGGCACGCTACCGGTGGCCAGGACCGCTGCACGAAGGTGGTGGCATCGTCCAAGGTATAATCTCCGAGCAGGCAAGCGAGGCGCAACGCGAGGCGCTGTTTCAAATCCTGGAAGGAAAAGAGCAGGAGCCGACGACGGTCTTCAACATCGTCGGATCGACCATCGAAAAAGAATTCGATCCGATCTTCGCCGATCTCGAGTTCGAATGCGATTTCGCCACAACCACAGCGTTCTTCCAGGTACCTGGCGTCATGGAAATGCGGATCGAACCAATCCGCAATCCGGTGACGGGGGTTGTCTATCCCGCTCAAATCAGCCTGCCCACCGGGTTCGAGTTCCGCACCGCGGATATGGCGAGCGGCACGTTCGAGGCCTCCGGCGATTTGGAACTCAAGAGTTCTGGCGTCTACGCATTCCTGACCGATGTGGCCTATGGTCCGAACGGAATAATTGAAGAAAAGACGTACGGCGGAAAAGCGGCATAGCCGGACGTCATCTCATAGCGGGAGGAAGTTATGACACCTTGGGAGATCAAGGCGCGAGAGTTTGGCAATTGTAATTGCAGTTACGGTTGCCCCTGTCAGTTCAACGATTTGCCAACCCACGGCAATTGCGAGGCGGCTGTCGGGTTCCAGATTGACGAGGGTCACCATGGCGACGTGAAGCTGGATGGCGTGCGTATGGCGGGCATCTTCTGGTGGCCCGGCGCGGTTCACGAAGGCAGTGGCAAATGTCAGCCGATTGTCGACGAGAGCGCCAGCGAAGAGCAGCGCCAGGCCGTGCTCAGGATCATGAGCGGTGAGGACACCGATCCCGGCGCAACCATGTTCGCCGTCTATGCGTCAACCATGGCGGAGGTTTTTGAGCCGATTTTCAAGCCGATCGAGTTCGAGGCCGATGTCGAAGGTCGCACGGGGCGACTGTTTGTGGATGGCTTGGTCGAGACCAGAGGCGAGCCGATACGCAATCCAGTTACGGGTGACCCGCACCGGGTGCGGATCGATATGCCTCATGGGTTTGAATATCGGATCGCCGAAATTGGCAGCGCGTCGAGCAAGACATATGGGAAAATCGAGCTCAACCTGCAGAACAGCTACGGCCAGTTCGCCAATCTGCACCTCAACAATCATGGTGTTGTGAGTTAGGCCTTCATGACGGTCATTCTTCATGGCTGAGGTCACGGCAACGGAGCAACTGGTCAAGCGCGACCGTGTGATTGTGGTGGCCGGGCTTGTGGCGATTGCTCTATTGGCGTGGGCCTATGTGCTCGCCGGTTCTGGGACCGGCACGAGCACCGTGGCCATGACGACGTGGTCTTTCCCTCCCGCCGCGCGCATGGTGAACATGCCCGCCACGTGGGATCTCTCCTATTGGGCGATCATGCTCGTCATGTGGTGGGTGATGATGGTGGCCATGATGGTGCCGAGCGCCGCGCCCATGATCCTCCTGTTTGCGCGGGTCAATCGACACGCCCAGAAGAAGGGTCAGATGGACCCCTCGCCAGTGCCGACGGCGGCCTTTGCCGGGGGGTACTTGGTGGCCTGGCTGGCGTTCAGCGTTGTCGCGACGACTTTGCAGTGGGGAATTGAAAAGCTCGGGCTGCTCCATGCCATGATGATGTGGAGCACCAGTGCCGGTCTCACGGCGGCGTTTCTCGTTACCGCCGGTGTCTACCAGCTCTCGCCACTCAAGCACGTTTGTCTCGATCATTGCCGCTCACCGGCATTATTTCTCTCCAAACATTGGCGCAAGGGGCGCTGGGGCGCGCTTCGTATGGGCCTCGATCATGGACTGTTTTGTGTCGGCTGCTGCTGGTTCTTGATGGCGTTGTTATTCGTCGGCGGGATCATGAACCTGGTCTGGATCGCCGGGCTTGCAATTTTCGTCCTGATCGAAAAGGTGGCGCCCCACGGGCAGTGGTTTGCCCGCATCTCGGGCGCCGGATTTATTCTTGCAGGCGTCTATGTGCTGGCCGCCCAGGCGTTCGTCTAAATCCGCCGTCACAGAGCTATTTTGCTCCGCTTGAGAAAAATTCGGTAGACGGTGGGAGGGGAAACCGGGCTGGGCAATGGTCGGTGCGGTGGCCTATGTTGGGTGCGGAATGGGCGCGGCATGGCGTGATGCGGCATGGGCCAGGGATTTATGCCAGCTTGTAGGCATTCCTCTTTTGCTCAACTTGTTGCAGTCCGAGCGTGACGCACACCGGTCGTTCGAGACAGATTGATGGCTATTCTGGCAGCTCCGCTTGTCGCAGGCCATCCGTGATGCGCTTGAGATCCGATGGGTTGCGGTATGACAACCCGCTGGCATAGGCCGTGATGGAAAATTGCGGCTCTTGCCGTAGGACTTCACGGGCGGCTTTGCGCGCTTCATCCATCCACCCCAGTTCACCCAAGGTGGAGGCTAAATTCACATAGGCGGCAAGGTATCCTGTCTCGCGTTTGAGTGACTCTCTATAACAAGCGACAGCCTCCTCAAGACGTCCTGACATCCGGTAGTTGTTAGCCAGCGCTCTCAACAGCCCGGGCCGGTAGAATGGGCAGAGGCGCATTGCCTTTTTCACAAGCTGCGCGCCACGCTCGGGCTGGCCTGATTTCCTCATGACCGCCGACGCCACCCCGCCGAGGATTTCGGCGTTGTTGGGCGCAAGGGCGATGGCCTTTTCCGACATTTCCATGGCCTTGTCATACTCCCTCGCGTTCAAGTGAGTGAGAGCCAGCATACCGTAGGCCTCGGCGCAGTCGGGGTCTATTTTCAAGGCGCGATGACCACAGCGAAAGGCCGAGGCCTGAGCCTTGTCGAACTGGTCGCTGTCGCCAATCCCGCCGCCAACGTCTGCTTCGGTGAAATAGAGCCAACCACGCATGGCCCAGGCAATCGCGTAGTGAGGATCGAGTTCTAGCGCGCGATCAAGCAGTTCTCGCGCTTTGGGTTGGGTTTCGGCGGAGCCGCCCAAGGCGGCATCGGTTGCCAAGCGCACGCACTCCCAGGCCTCGAGATTCTGGGTTCCGCTCGCCCAAACCCGGTGCTGTTCGCCTTCTCTCAATTGCACATCCATGGCGACGACGATCTCGCGGGTGATCTCGTCCTGAACGTCGAAGATGTCTTTCAATTCGCGATCATAGCGTTCCGCCCAGATATGAAGCCCCGTGCTCGCATCGATAAGTTGCGCGGTGACCCGCACCCGGCCGCCAGCCTTGCGCACGCTGCCCTCAAGCACATATCGCACGCCCTGCTCGCGACTCACCTGCTTCACATTCACTGCATGGCCCTTGTAGACAAATGTCGAGTTCCGGGCGACGACCAGCAGCCTGCTGACCTTGGAGAGTGCAGTAGTAATATCCTCAGAGATACCATCAGCAAAAAATTCTTGCTCGGGATCGGTGCTCATTACGGTGAAGGGCAGCACCGCGATGGAGGGGTAGTCCGGCACTGAAAAATCAAGACCGATCGACCTCTCGAAGGCCGTGGCCAGCACTTCGTCTCCTGTCATCCCAAGCATGACACGAAAGACCTGCACCGGTTCGGGGAGATTTTTGACTTCCCGCGCACCTGCGTCCTCGAAGACTAGGTTTACCTTCCCCTTCACCTGGTCATAGACACTGCGGGCGACGCAGATGCCTCCAGGGTCGGCGAGGCCCTCAAGACGGGAGGCCACATTTACCCCATCACCATAGATGTCCTCGCCCTCAACAATAATGTCACCGATATTGATACCAATCCGCAAAGTGATGCGCCAATCATCAGGCACTTCAGCAATCTGTTCCGCCATAGAATGCTGCACATCGCTGGCGAAGTTGACTGCATCCACGACGCTGCCAAATTCCAATAGCGTGCCATCGCCCATAAGCTTGACGACGCGCCCTCGATACTCGGCGATTTTCGGCTCTATAAGCTCTTCGCGATTGGCCTTAAGACGCGCAAGCGTGCCGGTTTCGTCGGCAGCCATGAGGCGGCTGTAGCCGACGACATCTAGCGCAACTATTGTGGTCAGACGTCGCTCCAATGCCAAACTCCCTGGAACCTAAGTCTAGCCGAGCACCAGGCTCGACTCCAAGGGCAATACCAAGCATCCAAAGTCTGCTTGGGCGTGTGGCGGCGAAAGGAATGGCAGGCCAGAACGTGTGGTCTGTGCGATATCACCCTGTTTGCAATCGGTGGCTTCGAGCCATGCCGCACGGCACGAGCGCAAAGTTAGACCTCTAACAGTCCGGACACGAAGCGACAGCGGTTGTAACAGGCAGGCCATTCCAACCGCCGAGGTCGCGCCCGTTGTGAACGGCGGTGCCTGTGTCACAGAACCCCTTTTTGCTGCCAGGCCGCCCGATTTCGCTAAACTGGTAGACATCTTTGAGCGAAGGAGGCGCGTCGAGCCATGGCCTATTCCGAAATTGAGCGGCGGCTGAAGGCCGGGGGCATCGTCATATTGGACGGCGGGACCGGCACCGAGTTGGAGCGCCGCGGTGTTCCCATGGACGCCGAAGCCTGGTGCGGGGCGGCGACGCTCGACCACCTCGATGTGCTCCAGGGGATCCATCGCGACTACATCGCGGCTGGTGCGGACATCATCACGGCCAACACCTACGCCTCGTCCCGTCTGATGTTGAAGGCCGCGGGTCTTGCGGACCAGTTTGAACGCATCAACCGAGCCGCCGTCGAGACGGCGCATCGGGCACGCGAGGCGAGCGGTAGGCAAGGCATCGCCGTCGCCGGTTCGCTGTCGCACATGTTTCCCATGGTCGGTGGTTCGGCGCAGGTGGATCTGGCGCGGGTACCGTCGGAACAAGCGATGGCCGACGCATTTGGTGAACTGGCCGAACTGCTTCGCGATGCCGGGTGCGACCTCATCGTGCTTGAAATGATGTATCACCCGGACCGGATGGCATCGGCATTCGGCGCGGCAAAGACCACTGGTCTTCCCGTTTGGGCCGGATTTTCGGCACGACGAGGCGCGGACGAGCAGGTCCTCAGTTTCGCGCCCGACAGGGACATCGCGTTCAAGGATACGGTTGGTGTTCTCACCGGCTTCGACGTGGCGGCGGCGGGCGTCATGCACACCCCGGCCAATGTCGTTGGAGACGCCATTGCAATCCTACGCGGTGCCTTCGACGGCCCTCTGACGGCCTATCCGGACTCGGGCTATTTCAAGATGCCGCAATGGCAGTTCGAGGACGTCATCCCGCCGGACGAGTTGTTGCGGTTCGCAACGGATTGGGTCGGAAGTGGCGTACTGGTCGTCGGCGGTTGCTGTGGGTTGTCGCCTGAGCACATCAAGGCTGTTGCATCACTCAAAGAGGGGCGTCCAACGTAACGTCATTCAACGCAATCGAGGACGCCCGACCGGATTATCGTGCCTCACCGGAGAGAGCATCCACAAAATCGTGCCCCCCAAGTCCCGCGCGCCCTGATGGGTCCTAGCGTGAGTAATACTCGATGACGAGGTTGGGCTCCATCATCACCGGGTAGGGCGTGTCGGCGAGAGCTGGGATGGTGATCAGGCGGGCCTTCATCTTGGAGTGGTCGGCGTCGACGTAGTCAGGGACATCACGTTCAGCGAGCTGTGTCGCCTCGAGCACCAGGCCCATGTCGCGCGACTTTTCGCGGACCTCGATGACATCGTCGACGCGGCAGCGGTAGCTCGGAATATTGACGCGCTTGCCGTTGACCCTGACGTGGCCATGATTGACGAACTGGCGGGCGGCAAACATCGTGGGAACGAACTTGGCGCGATAAACGAGGGCGTCCAGCCGGCGCTCCAGAAGGCCGATCAAGTTTTCCGAGGTATCGCCTTTCATACGCACGGCTTCCCTGTAGATCGACTTGAATTGCTTTTCCGTGATGTTGGCGTAGTAGCCCTTGAGCTTTTGCTTGGCGCGAAGCTGTACACCGTAATCCGATAACTTGCCGCGGCGGCGTTGGCCGTGTTCACCAGGGCCATACTCGCGTTTGTTGTATGGGCTCTTTGGGCGGCCCCAAATGTTCTCGCCCAAGCGGCGGTCAATCTTGTGCTTAGCGCGCACGCGCTTCGTCATGGTCGTTCTCCAAGCCTGAAGTAAGCGAATCCCGGAACGAGTCCGGGCGATAATATATAGCGAGCCTTCCTCTTCCCGTTGGCATGTGCCAGCGGACCGACAGCCACCTCACCCAAGTCGAGTGCGGCACAGGTTCGCAAACCAAACGCGGGCCCAATCAGACCCGCGCGATCGCTTATCACCGAATTCCTATGACGTGTCAATTGCTGCGCCGAAGCACGAATGCTGTGTGAGCGCGGACCGGTTTCGATCGGAAATTAGTAAGTCGGTAGGCGGACTTGCCTTGGCCTCACGAACAGCCCTCGACGCTTTTGGGATCGACCTCGCATATGTATTTTCCAATCAGCTTACTGATCTTATTCTTTTCGGCTTCCGTGCAGGTATCGGCCTTGCGGATGCCCGGGGCCTCGAACACGACTTTTTTCTCGCCGCTGTCGGGGTCGTGGATCAGCTTCACATTGCCGTTCAGGAACCCAACCGTAAAGTTGTGCAGATTGCGGATATAGAGCAGCTGCTGCTCGCTCCATTTCTTGGATTTGGTCTCGGTCCGAACCAGAGTCTTGAAATTTGCCAAGAGCGCGTTGGTGAGACTGCAACGCTCGGCATGGGCCGACAGGCGACCGATTTTGATAATCCGGCGCGCATCGTCAAGCGGGACCATGCTTTGCTTGGGCTTGGCGCGATCGACCGTGACCGTCTTACCCGACGGATATGTGAATTTGTTGGGCGTAATGCCCCAGGCATAGGCCATCAGCAGCCGAACAGACTTGTCGCTCAAGTCTTTCGCGGCCTGGCCATCCGGCACGCCGAAGGTCAACACGAGTAGCCCCCCGCACGCCAACAACGTCAGCGCTCTCGTTCGCTTAGTCGACATTATCAGCCCCTGTCAGATTGTAGCAGCCACGCTATCATTGATGCAGGCAATCGCAAGATGATAAACGAGGCATAACTATGGCGCACTTCAAGACGACCTGTGGGCACGGGTCAGTGATGCGACGATTCCTCGCAGCGTTCGCACCTCTTGTTCGGTCGCACCCATACGTTCGAACATATTGCGTATGTTTCTGACCATAACAGGGCGTTTTTCCGGCGGACGCAAAAAACCGCTCAGATCAAGTTCGCGCTCGAGTTGCTCGAAAAATCCGATTAGTTCACTTTTGACGGCGGGACGGGATTTGCGATGCTGCGGGCCCGTGCTGACCAAACCGTCGAACTCGGTCTTGCGTCCAAGCGATTGATCCGCCCTAACCTTTTGCCACTCATAGGCGATAAGCAGAACAGCTTGCGCGAGGTTGAGTGAGGCAAACTGAGGATTGACCGGCGCCATGACAATGGCATCGGCAAGGGCAACGTCGTCGTTGTCGAGCCCGGATTGCTCACGACCAAAGAGAACGCCACAGCGCTCGCCCGCCGACAATCGGTTCTTGAATTCGCTCGCCAGCTCCTCGGGCGCCAGAACAGGCTTGGCCATGTCTCGGGGCCTGGCAGTTGTCGCCGCCAGGAAATGCAAGTCGGCGATCGCCGATGCGGTGTCGGCAAACACAGTGGCGCCATTCACCACGTCGTCGGCCCCAGATGCCGCCTTCGTAACGCCTGGATTCGGCCAACCGTCGCGGGGTGCAACCAAGCGCAGCTCTTGCAGCCCAAAGTTCGCCATTGCTCGCGCCGTTGTCCCAATATTCTCGCCTAGCTGCGGGCGGACGAGAATGATGGCCGGTGACGCAACCTCGTCATGTGCTTGTTCCGTCAAATTTTTTCGTCCTCCTCCAAGACCAAATCGCGCATTGGCCCTTCGAACGGTTGGCCGAATTCACGCTCTCGGTTATGGTCCGCGCCGATTGCCATCGCCTCCGGGCCATTTGGCGCGAGTACTATCTTCGTCGGTCCTGTGCAAATCACGGGCAAATGCGGGCACCGCGTTGTGGGTGTGCGACTGTCCTGGATTGCCAGATGACAACTGGCAATGACGCAAGAAGAATGGTGCCCCGCCAAGGCGCCCCCTGAAATACCCGCATACGCATAAGAGGTTCTGCCCCATGTCCAAAATCAAGGTCGCCAACCCGGTCGTCGAACTCGACGGCGATGAAATGACACGCATCATCTGGCATCTCATCAAAGACAAGCTGATTCATCCCTATCTCGACATCAACCTAGAATACTACGACTTGGGAATTGAAAGCCGCGACGCCACGGATGATCAGGTGACCATCGACGCCGCCAATGCCATCAAGGAGCATGGCGTCGGCGTCAAGTGCGCGACGATTACGCCGGATGAAGCGCGGATCGAAGAATTTGGGCTCAAGAAAATGTGGCGCTCGCCCAATGGGACCATCCGCAACATCCTCGGCGGCGTGATATTCCGCGAGCCGATCATTTGCAAGAACGTACCGCGCCTGGTGCCGGGTTGGACTGAACCGTTGATCATCGGGCGTCATGCCTTCGGTGATCAGTATCGGGCAACCGATTTCGTCGTGCCTGGACCTGGCAAGCTCACGATCAAATTCGAGGGCAAAGACGGCAATACCATCGAGCACGAGATTTTCGAATTCCCTGGCGGCGGCGTCGCCATGGGTATGTTTAACCTCGATGCCTCGATCCGCGATTTCGCGCGTGCCTGCCTCAACTACGGTCTGTTACGCAATTACCCGGTCTACCTGTCGACCAAGAACACCATTCTCAAGGCCTATGACGGGCGCTTCAAGGACCTCTTCCAGGAGGTCTATGAGACCGAGTTCTTGGGCGCCTTCCAGGACAAGGGGCTGACCTACGAGCACCGCCTCATCGATGACATGGTGGCGGCCGCGCTCAAATGGTCCGGTGGCTTTGTCTGGGCATGCAAGAATTATGATGGCGACGTGCAGTCCGACACGGTGGCGCAAGGATTTGGCTCGCTCGGCCTCATGACCTCGCAGCTCATGACGCCAGATGGCAAAACCGTCGAGGCCGAGGCGGCGCACGGCACCGTCACCCGGCACTATCGCCTGCATCAGGAAGGCGAGGAAACCTCGACCAACTCGACAGCATCGATTTTCGCCTGGACCTGCGGCCTCGCCCATCGCGCCAAGCTCGACGACAACGGTGAGCTTGGCCGCTTTGCCAAGACGCTTGAAAAGGTGGTGGTGGACACCATCGAAGCCGGGCAGATGACGAAGGATTTGGCGCTGCTGGTCGGGCCCGAGCAAATCTGGCTCTCGACCCAGGGGTTTCTCGATGCGATCGATCAGAACCTGCAAAAGGCCATGGGAGGGGGCTCTTAGGCCTCGTTTGGCGGCAGAAGCGAGGGCCGAGCCTAAATGTTGATGCGAGGTGATGTGCCGGCGGCGCGTTCCGCGGCACCGACGGTCGTGCCCCTATGTGGGTTCAGCCGGCGAGTTGTTGCTCGGGATCTGCTATAGGGGCATCGTTGTGGGCGCCGGTTTTTGCCAAACGCCGCCGCCCGGCGATTTCGTCGTGGATGTCCATGACTGCGTTGCTTGCTGTGGTTGCGCAAAGAAACGGCAGCAGGGCGTGAACCAAAGCCGCGCCCGCAGCCGCAAAGAGACGGCCGGAAAAGCGCAACGCGAAGAAAAAGTGCTGCAAATAGGATTCATCGACACTGCGGGGATGGGCTCTGAAAAGCCGATCGAATGTTGTGAGCATTGGGGCCTCCACGTTTCAGTCTTGTCCGCGATTTGGTTGCGAGACTACACGCTTGCGTGCATGATGAGTTCCCAAATATCCCTTGAATCTGCTAGAATTCTGGGAACTTGTCCCATGACACAGAAATTTGAGAGATGTTTGACCAACTGGATCGCAAAATTCTCGACGAATTGCAGCGTGATTCCTCTTCCTCACTTGATGAGCTTGGCGAGCGTGTGGGGTTGTCGCGCAATGCTTGCTGGCGGCGGATCAAGCGGCTCGAAGATGAAGGCGTCATCCGCGGCCGCGTGGCGTTGCTCGATGCCAACAAGCTCAACGTCGGGCTCATGGCATTCATCTCGATCCGAACGACGCAGCACGACGACAAATGGCTCGCGGCGTTCCATCGTGCGGTTCAAGACATTCCCGAGATCGTCGGGGTCTATCGCACGACCGGCGACGTCGACTATTTGCTGCAAGCGGTTTTGCCGGACGTTGCCGCCTACGACCGGCTCTACAAGCGGATCATCTCGCGGATCTCGCTTTCCGATGTTTCATCGTTCTTCGTCATGGAGAGCATCAAATCGACGACCAGACTGCCGCTGGACTACGTCGGTAACTAGGACGGTTGCATAGCCCGTCATCGGCAAAAGTGACTCAGTTGGCTTTGGCGGAAGCCTCCAAGCGATTGCGAGCAACGGCGCGGACGTCTTCCAGGATTGTTGGGAAACGGATGCCGATGTGCTCGAAATCGTCGCGATCCAGCAACAACAGGCGGCAATGCTCAACGGCTATGACCGTGTGGCGGTGGATCCGGTTTTCGAGCAGTGCCATTTCACCGAAGAACGCTCCCGAACCGAGAAAGACATCTTCGTCGCCCGTTTTGACGCGAACTCGCCCGGCGGCAATGAAAAACATCGTCGTCGCGGTATCGCCTTTGCGGATCACCGGGGTGTTTGGGTTGTATGAGCGGGCGTAGAGCAAACGCATGACCTCAGCGACGTCGGCGGCGTCCAGGCCAGCAAACAGCGGCACACGTGCGACCAGGTTCCAGGTGACGACAAAGTCGTGGCGGTTGGCATCGCGACTAAATCCGGCAGCCAGAATGCCGATCGGCAGGGCGAACATTCCGAGGCCGAAAATCATCACCAGGCCGCCGAAAAGTTTCCCGTAGGCGGTGATCGGCACGACATCACCGTAACCGACGGTGGTGAGCGTCGACAGGGCCCACCAGGCCGCCGCCGGCACGCTGCCGAAAGCATCGGGCTGGGCTTTCCTCTCCAGGAGGTAGATTCCCGTCGATGCGAAAAATATCAGCGTTAGCATGACAACGAGCGCGGCAACCAATGCACGCCGCTCGCTAGCGATGACCCTGACAACGGTGTTGAGCGCGGTGGAATAGCGCAAGAGCTTGAAGAAGCGCAGCAGCCGGAAAATTCGCAGGTACCGCAAATCAATCGGGACGATAAAACTCAAATAGAAGGGCAGGATGGCCAGCAAGTCGATGATCATGAGCGGGCGCGCCGCGAAGTACACGCGGGCACGAAATGGAGAAAAATGTCCCAGGAATGGAAGTTCCACGCAGGCCCAGAGACGCAACAAATACTCGGCTGTGAAAATCAAAATCGAAAAGAGATTGAAGGCCTCGAAGAAAGTTCCGTATTTGGCCGCAAGCTCTGGAATGGTGCCCGCCGCAAAGGCGATGACATTCAATATTATGAGCACGACGAGAGTGCGATTGACGAAATTCGCAACGGCATCATGACCGATGCCAACTTCGAGGATCTCGTTGATGCGCTGGCGCGTCTTGCGCGCTGGCTCACGGCTCATTTGATGGGACCTGGGGCGCGGTCTCAAGCCGGTGTTGCGGCCACGGCACCCACCTTTGCCGCGATCGCCTCCAGTGCCGCATCGGCCTTGTCGCCGTCCGGTCCGCCGGCTTGCGCCATGTCGGCGCGACCACCGCCGCCCTTGCCACCGAGCACGGCGGCGCCTTCCTTGACCAGCTCAACGGCATTGTAGGCCTTGGCCAAATCTTCCGTAACGCCAACAACAATTCCGGCCTTGCCCTCGTTGCTCACGCCGACAATTGCGACGATGCCAGAACCGAGTTGGCGCTTGCCGTCGTCGACCAGGCCGCGCAAGTCCTTCGGCGCGATCCCCGTGACAGCGCGGGCGAGCAGCTTGACGGAACCGACCTCGCGTATGCTATTGGCCGATGGCGAGCCGTCACCGCCGCCGCCGAGCGCTGCTTGACGTTTGACATCGGCAAGCTGGCGCTCGAGTTTCTTGCGCTCATCAAGCAGCGCCTTGATCCGCGGCACGACATCTTCAGGCTTAGCGCGCAAGGCATTGGCCGCGCTGCGGACGCGTTCGTCCTGGAGCGCCAAATAGCAAAGCGCGCCCTCGCCGGTCAGTGCTTCAAGCCGGCGAACACCGGCGGAAACGGCGCTCTCGCCCGTAATCCGAACAAGCCCGATGTCACCAGTACGCCACGCATGGGTCCCACCACAAAGTTCTAGCGAATAGGTTGCATCTGTTTTGCCGCCCTCCAGTGCCCGGCCCATCGAGACGACCCGTACCTCGTCGCCGTATTTTTCTCCAAAAAGCGCCATGGCCCCGGCCTCGAGCGCGTCTTCGGTGTCCATCAAATGGGTTTCGACGGGGGCGTTTTGCAGCACGATCGCGTTGGCGATGCGTTCCACTTGGGCCAGCTCGTTAGGCGTTAGGGGTTTGGGATGGGAAAAATCGAAGCGAAGGCGGTCGGGCGCAACAAGTGAGCCCTTCTGAGCCACGTGATCGCCGAGCACTTGACGCAAAGCCTCGTGCAGCAGGTGTGTCGCTGAATGGTTGGCCCGCGTGGCGGTGCGCCGCGTGTGCTCGACTTTGAGTTCGGCTGGGTCGCCGAGCCGAATGGGGCCTTTTTCCACGACACCTGAGTGAACGAACAAATCACCCGCCTTCTTTTGCGTGTCGGTGACGCGAAAGAGCGTTTTCGGATCCGTCCCGATAGTGCCAATGTCGCCAATCTGGCCACCGGACTCGCCATAAAATGGCGTCTGATTGAGGATGATCGCGGCCTCATCGCCCTTCTTGAGCCGCTTGACCTCTTTGCCGTTCCTGATCATGGCCAGGATCTCGCCCTCGGCCTCCTCGGTCTCGTAGCCGAGGAACTCGGTTGCGCCATGGCGTTCACGAAGCTCGAGCCATACGGTTTCGGTCGCAGCCTCGCCGGAACCGGCCCAGGCCTTGCGGGCCTCGGCTTTCTGGCGCTCCATGGCTTGCTTGAAACCTTCGGTGGCGACGGTGACGCCGCGGGCCTTCAAGGCATCCTCGGTGAGATCCAGGGGAAAACCGTAGGTGTCATAGAGCTTGAATGCGACTTCGCCGGCGAGTTCGTCGCCCTCAACCAAATCCGAGGTCGCTTGCTCGAGCAGGGTGAGGCCGCGCGCGAGGGTTTTGCGAAACCGCGTCTCCTCGAGCTTGAGGGTTTCCGTGGCAAGCGCCTCGGCGCGCGTCAGTTCCGGGTAGCTTTGGCCCATCTCGCGCACCAGGGTGGGCACGAGCTTGTACATGAGGGGGTCTTTGGCTCCGAGCAGGTGGGCATGACGCATGGCTCGGCGCATGATGCGGCGAAGGACATAGCCGCGGCCCTCGTTGGAGGGCAGAACGCCGTCGGCGATGAGGAACGACGTGGCGCGCAGGTGATCGGCAATGACGCGGTGGCTGGCTTTGTTTGCGCCCTCGGCCTCGACGCCGGTTTCGTCCACCGAAGCGCCAATGAGCGCGGTGAACAGATCCGTCTCGTAGCTGTCGTGGGTTCCTTGCAAGACCGCAGATATGCGCTCCAAGCCCATGCCGGTGTCGATCGAGGGCTTGGGTAGCTCGACGCGATCACCGGGAGAGCGTTGCTCAAACTGCATGAAAACCAGGTTCCAGATCTCGACGAAGCGATCGCCGTCCTCTTCAGGCGTGCCCGGGGGACCGCCCGGGATGTGGTCGCCGTGGTCGAAAAAAATCTCCGAGCATGGCCCGCACGGGCCGGTATCACCCATGGCCCAGAAATTGTCGCTGGTAGGAATCCGAATGATCCTGTCGTCCGACCAACCGGTGATTTTTTTCCAGATGTCGAAAGCCTGATCGTCCTCGGAATAGACCGTCACCAGCAAGCGCTTGGAATCGAGGGCGAACTCCTTGGTGATGAGGTTCCAGGCAAGCTCGATGGCGATGTCCTTGAAGTAGTCGCCAAACGAGAAGTTGCCGAGCATCTCGAAGAACGTGTGGTGGCGGGCGGTGTAGCCGACATTGTCGAGGTCGTTGTGTTTGCCGCCGGCGCGCACGCATTTCTGCGAGGTCACAGCGCGGTTGTAGTCGCGGCTCTCAAGCCCCGTGAACACGTTTTTGAACTGGACCATGCCGGCATTGGTGAACATGAGGGTTGGATCGTTGCGCGGCACGAGCGGGCTCGAGGCGACGATCTCGTGGCCGTGCTCGGCGAAATAGTCGAGGAACGCTCTGCGGATCTCGTTGACGCCAGTCATTTGTCGTTCTTCCTTCCATCGCCCGAACCGGACGGTGCGAAAACCATTTTGTGGTTGCGCTCGGGCCCGGCGCTCTAAGCACTCCAACTTGCACGGGCGCGGTCGGCGGCGCGCACCGCTCGTCGCAATGTCCTGTCAAAGCCAGGGTTGAGTGGCCTTGGTGTTTTACTGATGCAGAATTGAGCTGTCCACAATCGCAGGGCAAATGGCGTAACGGCAAATGGCGCACGGCCGTTGTGTGGCGTGCGCACTGCAGACGAGACCACTGCAAAAGTTCGTTGGCGCGCGTCGCTACCGGGTTGGCCGAGGGTCCATGTTTAAACGGGTTGGCGATCGCGGGTCCGGGCGTCGGCTAAACGACACCGAACCCCACGTTCGCCGTCAAAACGATACCGGCTCTATTTGGCGCGACTGACCTTCTTGGCCTTGCGAATATCGCTGACGTTGGTGCCATCATCGCCGGAAAGGTCGGCGCCGGGCTCGGGCTCATCGACGTCCGCCGGCGACACCTCGTCAACCACCAGGCCGGCGCTCTGGCGCACGTCACGCTCGATTGCGGCGGCGATCTCTGGGTTCTCCTTCAGGAAATTCTTGGAGTTCTCGCGGCCTTGGCCAACGCGTTGACCTTCGTAGGAGAACCATGCGCCCGACTTCTCGACCACACCTGCCTTTACGCCGAGATCGATCAGCTCACCGGTTTTGGACACGCCCTCGCCATACATGATGTCGAACTCAACTTGGCGGAACGGCGGCGCGACCTTGCTCTTGACCACCTTGATGCGGGTCTGATTGCCGACCACCTCGTCACGGTCCTTGATGGCA
>JAUVMS010000078.1 GCA_030600135.1 Hyphomicrobiales bacterium
TCGAGGCCCAGATCACCGACAAGACCAAGGCGATCATGATCGAATCCATTGCCAATCCTGGCGGGATCATCATGGATATCGAGGCCATCGCTGCGGTTGCCAAGAAAGCGGGCGTTCCACTCATCGTCGACAACACGCTTGCCACACCCTATCTTTGCCAACCTATAAACTACGGCGCCGACATTATCGTTCACTCTTTGACCAAGTTCCTCGGCGGCCATGGCAACTCCATCGGCGGCGTTATTGTTGATTGCGGCACCTTCGACTATCTCTCGAGCGGCAAGTATCCGACGCTATCCGAGCCTTGCGAAAGTTATCACGGTATTCGGCTCTCCGAGACGTTCGGCAATTTTGGATTCGCCATCGCATGTCGCGTGCTTGGGCTGCGTGATCTTGGCCCGGCCATTTCGCCGATGAACGCGTTTTTGGTCCTGACTGGCATCGAGACGCTGACGCTGCGCATGCAGCGCCATTGCGAGAACGCGCTCGCCGTTGCCGAGTGGCTCACCAAACACCCCAAGGTGAACTGGGTGAACTACGCCGGCCTGGCGGACAACAGCTACCAGGAACTCGCCCAAAAGTACTGCCCCAACGGTGCCGGTGCCTGCTTCACTTTCGGTGTCGAGGGGGGCTATGATGCTGGTATCGCCCTGGTATCGAACGTCAATTTGTTCAGCCATTTAGCGAACATTGGCGATACTCGCTCACTGATCATCCACCCGGCCTCAACCACCCATCGCCAATTGTCCGACGAGGCCCGTGCATCAGCGGGTGCAGGACCCGACGTGGTGCGAATTTCCGTGGGCATTGAGGATAAGGATGATATTATCGCTGATCTCGACCAGGCTTTGGCGCAACTTTAGTGGAGGCCGCCCGTGACCTCAGGCGAAACACCGCGTATTGGCCCGCACGACTTTGCCGGTCTCGACGCCGGTCCCGTTGACACCAGCCAACACGACCTTGCGCAATGGGAACGCGTAGTGGACGCCATAATCTACCTGCTCGGCAAAAAGGGCGTGATGAAGGATGTGGCAGAGTTCCGCCGTCACATCGAGGACTTGGGGCCGGATGTTTATGAGCGCTTGAGCTACTATGAGCGTTGGGCGGCATCGGCGGCGGCGACCTGTGTGGAGGCGGGCGTGGTAACGCGTGAGGAACTCGACGCCCGTGCCGCCGAAATCGCCAAGCGAAGCGAGGCGTCATGAGCGCGCGCTTTGAGGTCGGACAATCGGTTAGGATCGGCGACCGGACTGAGCCGCGCCATCACCGCGTCCCCGCGTACGTCAAGGGCCGCGAGGGAATTGTAGTCTGCCTATGCCACCCACAAGGGCTGCCTGAAGAGCTCGCCTACCGCGAATCGGGAGAGCCGAAGCAAACCATCTACCGTGTGCGTGTCAGCCAACCGCATCTCTGGTCCAGTTATCAGGGCGAGGCGCACGACAATCTCGAAATTGAGATACACGAGAGCTGGCTGGATCCGCTATGAGGAGATGAGCCGATGACGCATGATCACACAACGCCACACCGCCATCCCAACCAGCCGGATCATCCCGAGCCATCGAGTTCTTATGAGCTACTCGGCGTGGCCCTGAATGAGCTGCTGATTGAGAAGGGAATTTATTCTGCCGACGAGTTGCGCACCCAGATTGAGGAAATCGAGTCGGTGAACGTCGACAGCCATGGCGCTCAAATTGTCGCCAAGGCATGGCTCGATGAGGACTTTCTCACAGCTCTAAGAGCCGACGCGGCCGATGCCATTCGCTCGCTCGGCATAGACCCGGGTTATACCGAAATCATGGCCCTGGAGAACACGCCCGAAGTCCACAACGTGGTCGTCTGCACGCTCTGTTCATGTTATCCGCGGTGGCTGCTGGGTCGCCCGCCCGCATGGTACAAGAGCAAGGCCTACCGTGCCCGCGTCGTGCGCGAGCCGCGCGCCGTCCTTGCCGAATTCGGCAACGATATTGCCACCGACGTGCAAGTGCGCGTGCATGATTCCAATGCCGAGCTGCGCTACGTCGTGATCCCGTTGCGTCCCAAAGGGACCGAGGGTTGGACGCAAGCCCAACTCGCACGCCTCGTCACGCGCGACAGCATGATTGGGGTAACGCAGGCCAAGGCCGCCACTGCCAGCTGACACGATCCGGCGTGATTAGGTGTCGGAATGCAGGCAAAAAACGTCGCGCAAGTGACGGTGCCTGCGAATTCGCGCCCGGATCGAATCCGACTGATCTTTGCACGGCGCGAATATTCTGATCGCGGCATTGTAGGACTTGATTTGGCGAATTAGGGCCATCATGGTCATACTAGGATGAAATACAAAGCATAAGTATTCATAGGGAGGAACCCAGAACGTGACACAGAAACTCGAGAAACTGCAATCCAGGTTTGCCGCCGGTCAAATTGATCGCCGCCAATTCATGCAGGGCGCACTCGCCGCAGGATTGACGGTAAGCATGGCATCCACGCTTGCCACCAATGCGCTCGCCGCAACACCAAAGAAAGGTGGCCACTTGCGGGCTGCACTCGCCCATGGTTCGACGACGGATTCGCTCGACCCGTCGACCACCGAGAACGATTTCACGATCGCCATAAATCTCAACACCAACAACTATCTGACCGAGGTCGATGTCGACGGCTCGCTCAAAGGCGAATTGGCTGAGAGCTGGGAGGTTTCGGACGACGCTAGAACCTGGCGCTTCAAGCTGCGAAATGGTGTGACGCATCACAATGGCAAGGATGTAACTGCCGACGACGTGATCGCGTCGATCAACTTTCACCGAGCCGACGACTCGAAGTCATCGGTGAAACCGCTACTTAAGCCGATCCAAGAGATGAAGGCCGACGGCGACACGGTCGTCATCGTTCTCGAATCCGGCAATGCCGACTTCCCCTTCCTCATGAGTGACTATCACATCCCAGTTAAGCCCACCGCGGACGGCAAGATGGAATGGAAAGACGGCATTGGCTGTGGTGGCTACAAGCTCAAATCGTTCGATCCGGGTGTGAAGGCCATCTTCGAGCGCAATCCAAACTATTGGAAGAGCGACCGCGCTCATCTCGACTCTGCCGAGTTGCTGGCGGTCCACGATCAGGCTGCGCGTATCAACGCCATCAAGACCGGTGAAGTCGAACTCGCCAGCCGCCCAGATCTCAAGGTTGTCGCGCTCCTGAAGCGTGTGCGCAGTCTTGATGTCGAGGAAACTTCGGGCACCCTGCATTATACCTTCCCGATGCTCATGGACGTTCCGCCGTTCGACAACAATGACGTCCGCATGGCGTTGAAACTCGCGATCAAACGGGATGAAATCCTCAAGAAGGTTCTAAAAGGGCACGGCGTCGTGGGCAACGACCACCCCATCGGGCGCTCAAACCGCTATCACGCCGATGACCTGCCGCAGCGCGCGTACGATCCGGACAAAGCCAAGCACCACCTGAAAAAGGCAGGCATGGAGAACCTCAAGGTCGACTTGAGTGCCGCCGACGCTGCTTTCTCGGGCGCGGTCGATGCAGCTGTTCTCATTCAGGAAAGTGCCAAGGCTGCCGGTATCAATATCAATGTGGTCCGCGAGCCGAACGACGGTTATTGGTCGAATGTATGGAGGAAGAAGGCCTGGTGTGCCTGCTATTGGGGCGGGCGTCCGACGGAAGATTGGATGTTCACCACCACGCATAAAAAGGGCGGTGATTGGAACGACACGCACTTCACTCATGAAGGATTCCAAAAGCTGCTCGTCGAGGCACGCTCTGTTCTCGACGAGGCCAAGCGTCGCGAGATGTATGTCGAGATGCAGCGCATTGTCCGCGACGAGGGCGGCACGGCGGTGCCGATGTTTGCAAACTACATTTGGGCCAAATCCAAGAAGGTTGCCCACCCCGATCAAATGGCGGCCAATTGGGATTTGGATGGTCAAAAGTACATCGAGCGTTGGTGGCTGACCTAAGAGCCACCACCACACCAGGACAACAACAATGGCGGGGGCCTCGGCCCCCGTTTTTTCGTCAACTGAGGATGGTCTCGCCGAGCGGCCCTGAAAACCGCGCCTCGATTGCCGGCTCACCCTGGCTTGACGGTTCAATATCGACGAAACCGTCCGCATCGAGCGAACGCAGCATATCCGCCAGCCGTCGAGGCTCGGGGTGCCGCAATGTCAGCTGCTTGAGGCGGACATCCAAATCCGACATCCGCTCGCTGGGATGCGGCCCCGTTGGCCACTCGATTACGGTTGGGATCAATCCGCCCTCCAAGAGCCGCCCGTCCGGTCGAATCGCGATTTGCCAGTGAAGGTCGCCCCGCGACATCGCCGTCGCCACGCCGAGGTTGACGCAAGCCTTGGCCAACGTCGCATCAATGTCGTTTGAGCGCACGACCCAATGGGCGAGCCGCGGACCATCGCGCTCCAGTCGATCACGAAACGTCGGGTCGTCGAATGCGAACCAGCGCGGCTTGGTTGGAGGGGGAGCCTCGGGGTCGATCGCAATAATCTCGAAATAGACGCCCGATCCGAGCGCCATGACCGCGTTATGCGTGGCCATCTTGTCGTGCTTGCCACCCAAGGGAACAATGACGCCCAGCCGCTCGCGGACCCACACAACGCCCGCTTCGAGCGTCGCCGCCATGACAACCAAATGGTCGAGTTCCGTGCGCACCATTGCTTACCCCGAGCCTACCTCACACAGACATGCGGCTCAGTCTAGCGGACCGACCACGACTGGGCACTGATTGATGTTGTAGTCATTTTCGATCTCTTCGAGTTGTTCGAGTTTTCTGCCGCGCTCTGCTTCCAGGCGGCTGTGTAGCTCGCGATTTTGCGTACGTTGGCGCTCGATATGCGCCAGCTCTTGTGGATCCATCTCTCTATTCTTGCGTGTGTCGAGTTCATGATCCTCGGCATCCAGCTCCGCCAGTCTCTTGTCGATGAGTTCAATCTCATCCTTGGTCGTGCGATAGACCGTTTGAATAGTGGCGCAGCTCCGTTGCATGTGAACCAAAGTATCCGTCTGCATAATGATCACCTGTGTCGAGTTAAAAGGTTCGATCAGTATGCGGGAGGATTGAATGACGAGGATAAGTTCACCGAAAGTGGTCCGGTAGCCGGGCCAGCCCAGCGTCTCGCCAGGGACAATATTGGTAGCAAACCGTCGCCTAGTTTGCAGGCCACTCTAGATCGTCGTTGGCACGCAGCCAAATAGCTTGACTAAATTAACCCCGTGCCCTTGAAGCTCGTATGGCCGTCCCGGCCGACGACGATATGGTCGTGCACGACAATTCCGAGATTTTTTGCCGCCGCGACAATCCGTTTCGTCATCTCGATATCGGCACGCGATGGCGTCGGATCGCCCGATGGGTGATTGTGCACCAGGATGATCGCGGTGGCGGAAAGCTCGAGTGCGCGTTTGCAGATTTCACGGACATATACGGGCGTATGGTCGACCGTACCTTCCTGTTGCACCTCGTCCGCGATGATTTGGTTTCGCTTGTCGAGGAAAATGATGCGGAACTGCTCTTTGGCCTCATAGACCATCGCCGCTCGGCAGTAATCGAGCACCGCGCCCCATGACGCAAGCAAGGGCCGTTCAACGAGGTCGCCCTTCATCATCCGGAGCGCGGCTGCGCGCACCAGCTTGAACTCGGTGATCACCGCTTCGCCGACGCCGTCGAGTTCGCGAAGACGAGCATCGGGAGCGTTGATAACTTCTGCGAATGAGCCGAATTTCTCGATAAGCCGCTTGGCAATGGGCTTGGTGTCACGGCGAGGGATGGCGCGAAAGAGGATTAGCTCCAAAAGCTCGTAGTCCGGTAATGCGTCGGCGCCGCCCTTGCGAAACCGTTCGCGCAGCCGTTCGCGATGCCCACGATGGTCTGACCGCCCGGCCTCATTAAATCCTTCATCCATCCCCTATCGCCAACGGCCCAACTCAGGCTTGCCGGTATGGCGGCTTGTGCAGACCCGCAGGTGAAACCGTGAAGATCTCGCAGCCGTCCTCAGTTACGCCCACCGTATGCTCGAACTGCGCAGAAAGCGTGCGGTCTCGCGTTACCGCTGTCCAGCCATCAGGCAGGATCTTCACGTGCGGCTTACCGAGATTGATCATCGGCTCGATGGTAAACAACATGCCGGCTTTTAACAGGTCGCCATCCCCTGCCTTGCCATAGTGCAATATGTTCGGCCGGTCGTGGAACACTTGCCCCAGCCCATGGCCGCAAAAGTCGCGCACCACACTACACCGTTCATGTTCTGCAAAAATCTGAATAGCCTCGCCGATGTGCCCGGTGGTATGGCCGGATTTGACAGCCGCGACGCCGCGCATCAACGCCTCATAGGTGACGTCCATGAGCCGTCCGGCGCGACGTGAAACCTCACCAACCGGATACATCCGGCAGGTATCGCCGTGCCAGCCATCGACAATGAGCGTAACGTCGATATTGACGATATCGCCTTCCTTGAGCGCCTTTTCGTTCGGAATTCCGTGGCAGACGACATGGTTGACCGAAGTGCAAATCGACTTTGAAAAGCCCCTGTAATTTAGCGGCGCGGGAATTGCCTTGTGATCCAAGGCGAATTCGAGGGCGAGTTCGTCCAACTTCGATGTCGAAGTCCCGGGCACGACATGTTCCGTCAACATGTCGAGTGCAGTTGCCGCAAGCAATCCGGCCTTTCTCATGCCTTCGAATGCTTCGGGCCCGTGGATCTTGATTTTTCGATCGCTGTTGGTTGCTCGTGAATATTGCAAGTTCGACATGCTCTAACCGTTGCCAGAAAAGCTTACGAAATGACTTAAGATGAAAGCCGCTCACATGCAACTGGCGCCTGTGCGGTCGCAATGTCGAATTCGCGGCGCAGACTGCCGTTTGCTTGGAACGGGAGCATCAGAAGTTCGCTACATCCGTCAAAAACCCATCGCGTTAGGGCTCCAGCGGGATATTGTGCATCACTTCAATGCCTTCGGGTGACATGCTGCAAACATAGGCCAATGCCTCGACGCCGACATCGCGTGCCAGGTCGAACGCCTTGCCATAAACCGGATCGACATCACGCGCGAATGCGAACGTTTCGGCGTCGCCGCGTTGAATAAGGTACATCATCATCGCCCTGTGGCCTTCGCGCACCATGTCGGCAAGCTCGCCAAGATGTTTTGTTCCCCGCTCTGTTACAGAATCCGGGAATTCCGCCAGCCCGTGCTCTCGCATGAGGTGAACATTCTTGACCTCGACATAGCATTTGCGCTCGCTTTCGTCGCTCAAGAGAATATCAATCCGGCTGTTCTTGCCGTACTTTTGTTCGCGCTTGAGCTGAGAATAGCCTTGCAATTCGACGATTGTGCCGTTCTCAATCGCCTCCGCCACCAGCTTGTTGGGATGGCCGGTGTTAATGCCGACCAGTGACGGACCGTGGCCCAAATCGACCTCGACCATCTCCCAGGTATGGGGATATTTTCGCTTGGGATTGTCGGATGTTGAGAGCCAAACGCCGAGCCCTGGCTCCTTGAGGCCCATCATGGAACCCGTGTTGGGACAACTCGCCGTGACCGTCGCGCCGTTATCGAGCGTGACATCACACAAAAACCGCTTGTATCGTTTGATCAGTGTGCCGTGCAGCAATGACGATGAAAATTTCATTTGGGCACCTTGGAGCGCGAAACACGATGTTGGTGGTTCCGTCAAAACGATCGGACTCTAAGTCCGAATGACACTCTGTTGAGTGTTTAATATCAATAGGTTAGCGCGACGCCCGTTGCACCTGTCGCCGAACCAGTCAGGACAACGCATTACTCATTCCCGCAAAGCTCCCGCAGAGTTGACCAGCCCCCATCGAGGCCATTGAGCTGAACCCGAAGAATGCCACGGCCTACTATAACCGCGGCATCGCGTACGGCAAGACAGGCCAGTACGACCGTTCCATTCAGGACTCCAGTCTGTTTTATGACGTCCTCGACATCTCGGTCTCGATCATCGGTGATTTCGATGAGCTTCAACCGTGCAGCTCGCAGTTAGGTGCTGATTTGACGGTCGATGGCCACACCGGGTTCCTGGTAGTGCGGAGATTACATTTTCTATCCAAGAATACGACGCCCCTAGGACCCACTGTCTGAGAAGGATGACGTCTGGGATCCGCGGATTGTACTCTGGAGCTTCAGCATCTGCCGGTGCTAAACAGTAAGTGCCAGCACAATCGGATGGTCTCGAGATGCAGCGCAAGCTTGCGACGATCCTCGTCGCCGATGTCGTGGAATATGGCCGCCTTATGGGTGAGGACGAGGAAGCAACCCTTCATACTCTGAACGCTTTGCGTGAAGTGATAGACAAGCTGGTAGCCAAGCACTCTGGTCGGGTGTTTGCCGGCCTCGGCGATAGCGTGCTTGCCGAGTTCGCCAGCCCAGTTGAGGCTGTGCGGTGTGCCGTGGAGGCTCAACAAGAAATGGAAAATCGTAACGTCGATGTGACCGAGGATCGCCGCATGCGGTTTCGCATTGGCGTCAATCTCGGCGACGTCATGGTCGAGGAGGGCAATCTGTTTGGGCACGGCGTCAACGTGGCGGCACGGCTGGAGAGCCTGGCGCAGCCCGGCGGCATTTGCATCTCCCGCCCTGTGTTCGACCAGGTCAGAAACAACCTGGAGTTCGGCTACGAGTATCTCGGAGAGCAAAAGGTCAAGAACATTGCCGAGCCGGTGCAGGCCTATCGCGTTATTCTGGAGCCGCAGCTGGCGGGCCAGATGCTCGGCGTGAAGGCAGAGCCAACTGCGGCGTGGCGCCGACCGCTGCCGGTAGCATTTGCTGCGCTGTTGGTCGTGGCGGTTGGCTTGGTGTTGTGGCTGAAGCCGTGGGAGAGGTCGGTACAACGGCAAACTGCTGAACCGGCGACATTTCCAGAGTTGGCCCGCCCGACGAGACACTTCCGAGTGGAGCAGCCGGCCGAGTTGTCGAACGCCGATGCGATCACCATCTACGACCGCATACGCCACGCCGTGGTCGCCGCCTACGCCAAGTCAGAAAGCCCGTACGCTGGCGTCTACCATACTTGGCGCCGCTACAACACGGCGCCCTACCTATCGGCGACGCACGGGCGACGCTACGTCAACAACTACGCCAATACGCCAGCCGAGGCCTATGGCACGGCAGAGAAGACCGGCTCGTTGCGCGAGGGCTCCGTCCTGGCAAAGGACAGTTTCGAGGTGACGGCTCGCGGCGATGTTGTCACGGGACCATTGGCGCTCATGGAGAAAATGCAATCCGGTTTCAATCCGGAAAGCCGCGATTGGCGCTATACCATGATCATGCCTGACGGCAGTCTGTTCGGGACCACCAATGGTGAGAGGTCGGAACGCGTCCAGTTTTGTGTGGAATGTCATATTGCCGCGGGCGACAAGCACGACCACCTTTTCTTCGTTCCAGACGAATATCAGGTGCAGTTTCTCAACCCTGGGCCGCCCGCTGAGTGACATGATTGGGATTTTATCGGACAGGACCCTACGCAATGTTTTATCGCACCAAAGGCCTATCCCGAGCTGGCGCCTTCGTGCTGGGGTTGGAACAGTTACGGGCAATTGGGCGACGGGAGCACCACGGACGGTCCCACGCTGGTGCCGGTTGACGTGATTGGGCTCGCAGGTGAACGTCACCGATATCGCCGCGGGCATCGGTCACACTTGCGCGCTGACCGATGCCGGCAGGGTAATGTGCTGGGGTTCGAACAGTTACGGGCGATTGGGTGACGGTACACAAGAGCTGCGCACGGCACCCGTCGACCTGACGGTGCCTGTCGACGTCGTTGCCACGGCTGCTTTCGAGACGTCGTCACTGGCGGCCGGCCCTCGTGGAACCATGGCGGCCTATGGTGGAGATGACAACTTTGACAGCAGCGCAACGCCATCGCATTCGCATACTGTCAACCCCTGAGCTGCGAGTCACTCGCCACACTCGGCTCTGGCAGCTACGAAGAGCCCGATCGTCAGGGTGCCGTGATGCTATCAGCGTGCCTGCTAACGCCTCCGGGGACATATCTGAA
>JAUVMS010000309.1 GCA_030600135.1 Hyphomicrobiales bacterium
GGAGCGTGCTCGCCTGCGATGCGATAGACCCGCACCGGCTCGGCCACATTCTTGAGGTTTTGTTCGCCCATATCCTCGAACTCGGCCTCTATCTTGCCCTTTGCCTGACGATATGCGTCACCGGATAGGCAGATCCCACCCGGTTCGGCGAGCCCTTCCAGGCGTGCCGCTACGTTGACGCCATCACCGTAGATGTCCGACCCCTCGACGATGATGTCCCCCAGGTTGATGCCGATACGCAGCCAAATGCGCCGGTCGTCTGGCAGGTCCGCATCGCGCGCAATCATGGATCGTTGAATGTCGACACCGCACTGCACGGCCCCGACGACGCTGGGAAACTCGGCCAGAAGCCCATCGCCCATGAGCTTCACAATGCGGCCGTGGCATTCAACAATCTTGGGATTCACCAGTTCCCTACGAAGGGACTTCAAGCGCTCGAGCGTTCCCGCCTCGTCCTCGCCCATCAGGCGGCTGTAGCCAACCACATCGGCGGCAAGAACAGCGGCAAGCCTGCGTTCCATGGCAAGTTTCCTTCGATCGAAGCATATTGAACGCGGCTCAGAGAATCTATGCTGCTGGATGCACTTTCGAGCGGCAACATCTGGCAAACGGCGGCGGCTCCACTTATGCTTTGAAAACAACATTCAGGGGAAACGGTATGAGCGAAGTCTCAATGATCGGCCTCGGTGCCATGGGAACCGCACTTGCGCGGGCTCTGCTAAGTGCTGAGCATTCTGTGACGGTGTGGAATCGTTCGCCTGAAAAGCTTGCACCGCTGGAAGCACTCGGCGCCAGCGCGGCGGCCAGCGTCGCCGATGCCATTCAATCCAGCCCGGTGATCTTGGTCTGCATCGACAACTACGCAGCGACAAACAAACTTTTGGGGGCTGATGACGTGGTGAGCCATATTTCTGGCCGAACCGTGATCCAACTCAGTACCGGGACGCCTAAGGAAGCGCGCGACAGCGAAGACTGGTTGAGGAGGTGCGGTGGAGACTATCTCGATGGCGCCATCATGGAGTATCCCAAGAGCATCGGAGCAGCCGACGCAATGATCCTGATTGCGGGGAGTGAGGCGGTTTTCGAGCGCCACCGGTCAATGCTCGAATGTCTCGGCGGCGATCTACGCTATCTCGGGGAAAATATTGCCGCGCCTGCGGCCCTGGATTTAGCGTCACTTTCATACAGCCTCGGCAAGTATGTTGGCTTTGCCCATGCCGCGCGTCTCTGCGAGTCCGAACGGGTCGGTGCCGATCAATTTGCTTTGATGTTCCCGGTTGGGGATCGCGCCAGGGAACTGGCCGAGATCGTTCATGCCGGAGCTTACGAACTCTCGAGCCTCTACGACGGTGCCTCGATCCGCGTCTGGGAGGGCGTCGCGCAGCGCTTGCAGGCTCAAGCCCTCGATGCCGAAATCAACAGTGAAATCCCGGATTTTATCTCCGGAATCTTCAAGCGCGCCGTCGCGGCCGGCCATGGCGAGGAAGATCTGGCCGCGTTGATCAAGGTGCTGCGAGGAGCCTGAATCCGTTGGCCGCGACGCCAGTCGGCGATTAGGCTCTTTGGTTCGCGTCTCGGATTGGCGCTTTGTACCGGTTCGCCTCCCCGGTTGACCACAATCTCAGCGCAGCGATGTCGGCCTATGCGGACGCCTCGGCCAATGGCGGCGTGTCACTGTTGAGGCTGGAGATATAAAGCTTCCAGGAACCGTCGGCCTGCTTCAATGCGATGTTTAGTGAAATCCCGCTTTCGGTAACGATACTGCCGTCGTCTTGCTCAAAGTCGCCGGAGTACGCCGCCAGGCAATAGGCAAGCCTGCCCTCGCCGCGTGCATCCAGTACCTCGATCTTTTTGTTCATTTCACCAGCAGCGAGCCATTCTTTGTGGGTCTCACGAATTGCCGCCCTGCCGACCGCGGCCGGGCCATAGGGCGAATAAATCGCTCCATCTTCTGTATAAGCCACAACGCTAGCCTCAACGTCGCCGCGGCTGTAATTGGCCACCCAGTCGTCAAACATAGCTTGCATCTGTTCCAGGATCGACATCGACGGGCTCCTTAGTCCGTAGTGGTGGTTCCGCAAGGTAGCATCAATGCACTTCGCTCGAAATGCCCGTGCGACGGGCTCTATGCCCTTGTCAGCCTCTCTATGTCGCGTGGTGTAAGACGGCCGGATCGCGACGGCCCGTTCTTAGTCGCCGGCTCCGAACGCGAAGTGTCACAAAAATCGTGTCGAGCCCAATTTGCGCACGCACGACTTACACGCACAGTTCCGATTCAGTCGCGTGCAATCACCCACTCGTGATGAAGCAAGGCTTGAAATAAAAGCAAGTGCGTGTATTTACACATATCAGAAATGTGCAACTGCAGATATCTAGCGTTGGAGTTGACCGGACCATGGCCAAGAGCCTGCTCGAGCCGCCAAGCTGCGCATGCTTCAACATTCGCCGAGCCGCGCGCAAGGTGACGCAGATCTACGACAAGGCCTTGCGGCCTGCGGGGTTGCAAGCGACCCAGTTCACACTGCTTGCCATGCTTGCAGCTGGCAATGATGGCAACGGAATCCTAATGGGCAGTTTGGCTGGCCGATTGGGAATGGATCGCACGACACTTACGCGCAATCTCGCAATTGCGGAGCGTGCCAAGTGGGCTCTCGTCCGGCCAGGCAAAGACCGGCGAGAGCGCCATGTCGCCCTAACTGCCGCGGGACGGAAAAAGCTTGCGCAAGCGCGGCCATACTGGCAGGCGGCACAGCAAGGCATCATTGAGCAGTTGAGTGAAACAGGCCTCGCTGAGCTGCTCACACTCACCCATCGTCTCGACTCCAGTTAATCCCCCTGCGGAGGTGGTTTATCGCAATCAGTTCGGCAAATTACGTGCAGCTACAGATAACACCAGAAGGAATCCAGACCATGACACAAGCAGTTCTCCACGAAACCTCGAAAAGCCTAGGCAGCAATCGTGCAGGCATTTGGCTCGCCGGCGTTCTCACCACCTGGGTGGCAATCGTGCTGGCGCTTGCGATGGGGGGCACGTTTGACGTCCCCGCCAATGAACCGGCGCTGCCAACCTTGCTTGCCATCGCGGTTCCGGTCGGCCTTTTTGTCGTTGCCATGGGCCTCTCACCTCGCCTGCGAGAGTTGGCACTGAGCCTTGATCCCGTTCTGGCGACGGAGTTTCAAGCCTGGCGCATACTGGGCGGGATCTTTCTGGCGGTTTACGCATTCGGCCACCTTCCTGGCTTTTTTGCCTGGCCTGCCGGTCTCGGTGACATGGCCGTGGGTGTGGCGGCACCGTTCATGGCGTGGCAGCTCAGGCGCAACCCGGAGTTTCTGACGAGCGCGCGTTTCCGTTGGTTCAACTATCTCGGCCTCACCGACTTTGTCATTGCCTTGGCGACCGGGATCGCCGCGCGCGGTCAGATTGCCGGGCTGGTCGACCAGGTTACGACGGCTCCAATTGGGCAACTGCCTCTCGTTCTCATACCAACAATCGCCGTGCCCATATTCATCGTCCTTCATCTCATCGTGCTGATGCAGATAGCGTCCACCCGACGTTAGACGCGAACTGCGAGGCAGTGACCGGCAAATGTTGGTCTCTGCCTTACGACATGCCCAACCAAGGTCGAGCACACTCTGGAACAGCAACTTTCGGTCCCGCTGCGCAGACCATGGCCGGACAAACAACATTCCGTTCCTGCCGCGACCCACACCGGCGCGACGAGTCCTCGCGTGCCTGCATTTTGTCGTCCGTGCTCTGACGCGTTATGATCTTGGCGCAAAGTGCACGGAGACCGCATGTGATCGTTCACAAGCCAATCATCCCCGCGGCCACGATCGCTAAATGGCAGCGCGTGGTCGACCTCACGGCAAACATCGTCGATGTCCCGGCCAGTCTGGTGATGAAGACCGATCCGCCAGACCATGAGGTGCTCGTTGCCAGCAAATCCGAAGGCAATCCCTATGAGGTTGGCCAGTCGTTCGAGTTGAACCGCGGGCTCTATTGCTATTCCGTTTTGCAGAACTGCGACGAACTCGTCGTGCGCGATGCCTATGCCGATCCGGAATGGAGCGACAATCAGGATCTCGAACATGGCATGTCGTTTTACATCGGCTATCCGCTGGTCTGGCCCGACGGAACCTTATTCGGCACGATCTGCGTTCTCGACGAACATGACAATGAAAAAGCTCGCCTCCATCGTGACCTCCTGAAGGAATTTCGCCGGGTCATCGAAGGCGACCTCGCACTACTCATTGAGATATCGAGGCGAGAGCAGGCCGAGCGTCAGCTGCAAATTTCTCTCGACGAACTGGAGCAGCGAGTCGCCGAACGGACGCGTGAGTTGACAGTGCTCAATGAAGGGCTCAGGCAGGAAATCCTCTGCCGCAAGAAAGCCGAGAATGAGCTGCGACAACGCGAGCGCGAACTTGAGGACGCGAACGCCGCGCTCAGAGTATTATTGTCGAAATTGGAGTCGTCGCGACACGAATTCGAAGAACAAACGCTGCGCCAGATAAAGGGCTTGATCCTGCCCCATGTCGCCAAGCTCAGGCAAAATATTGGCGATCAGCAACCAGACCGCTCATTCATCGATCTCGTTGAAGCCAATTTGCAGAAGATCACCTCGTCATTCGCCAACAGTTTGGTTGTTGCGCTCGAGAATCTGACCCCCACCGAAATCGAGATTGCGCAGATGGGTTTGAACGGTCAGACCACGAAAGATATCGCCAAGGCGCTGTCGCGCGAGACCAGCACAATCGATTTTCATCGCAACAACATTCGCAAGAAGCTCGGGATCGAGAGCCGCGCCGTCAATCTACGCAGCCATCTATTGTCGCTGCAGTAATATTGGTTTTTGCCCCATATTTCACTCCCATATTACCCGTATGAGGAGCATTACTCCTCAGTGGTACCCTGTTGCGATTACCGGATCCGAGCATCCGGTGCGTCCACAAGAAATGGGAGGATCGA
>JAUVMS010000100.1 GCA_030600135.1 Hyphomicrobiales bacterium
AGTAGTAGAACTCGGTGAATACGGTAGTTAGCGCATCAAGATTGTTACCCATTAAGTTCCCACCCTATGTTGCACTCCGGGGCGTACGAAACTGCCATCGGGCAACTCATTCGTCCCGGACCTGTTTGCCCGCCCAATCTTGTTGCGGGCAAGCCACACGATCGGCGGCTCACGCTTTCGGCGAGGACCCGAATTCGCGTTGACCACCAATATCAGGGCCGCACTGCCCTCCAACGACTCAATGCCGCCGCTGCAGTCAGTGCAGCCGATCAAACATTAGACCGCATTACCGCCCAAACGCAAACCGATTTAGGCCAAAACAGTACCAAATTTCGGTACTCTTGTGCACGCGACATGCTAAATTCGCTTTGTATGAGCATAACCCTGCCCCGATCAGCCTGTAACTCACGAGCAAGCTTTGCCAAAGTACGATGGAACGAACCACTGGCGCACAGCTACGCGAACAATTCCTCGGCTGGCAGTGCCGCATTCGCCAGATCGCTGTTCGCCGCGAACAAGGTCGTCCCTCTTCTGGCATGAGCCCAAGAGTGCTATCGCCCGCGGGCACTGAATTGAGTTCGGCCATGACCGTCCTCATCATTCCCAGCGCACCGGAGGAAAGCACGACCTATTTCCGTTTCCAAGTGCGAAAATCCAATGATCCCAAGGAAGTATATGAAAAGGGATTGCAATACCTACAGGCAACTCACTTTCACCAAACGACCAATTTTTCCGACCGAATGACAGCATTATTCAATGCCGGATCGCCACTCGGCACCGCGCTCATTGAGGCCGGCGAATGTCTTTTTGAGTTTGAGCAGTTTGCTCAATCGTTTCGCATGTTTTGTGCGGTCGATCGGTTGGTGCCGGAGGACGAGGCATTTCAGGCTACGCTCTGGCACAACCGCCTTTTCAATCCCGGTCTGCCGGACGATGTTATGATTTTGTCGTTCGCTCCGAATTGGTCCTCGGCTCAGGCGTGTTCAATTAATTGAGCCCGGTCGTTCTCATGAAGATTTCGTAGAGCTTGCAGGCGCCGTTCTAAGAGGCGCCCATGTTCTGGTCGGTCTGGGCCCCCAGTCGGGCGAGCGCATCATGGCCAGCAAGCTCCGGGATTGGCTCGCCACGATCGAGCTCAATGGCAACCCATGTCACGCCATCGTCTTCAAAAAAGCGGCGAAACGTACCTGGATGCTCGCACGCGATGTGCTGCCAAATCAGCAGTCGGGGTCTTTTGTGTGACAAGGTGAGCACTCGGCAAGAACCGCACCCGAACCACCGACCGAGCGCGGCATGGTCTAACCAGCAAAGGCGTCTAGAATTTCCGATAGGCCTTGTTCAGCTGGACAAGGGGATGGCTGGGCGACATTTGGAATTTGATCAGCAACTCACGGGCCACCATGTCTCGATCTTGCTGGTTGTCGGGCAGCTTGAATTCGTCAGGTATCCGCACCCAGCCGTTGATATTGCGGTCGAAGATGGCCGGTTGCCCCTCCTCGTAGCCCATATGTACGTCCTCGAGCCAATTGAGGTCGTCCCACCCCATGAACTCAAGATAGTCCTTTAGGAACGGCGTAAGCCGCTGATAGTCGGGCACCAGGTTGACGTCGTAACGATAGCCAATGTGCTGACCAATTTCTTGCTCGCGCTCCGAGCCAAGCCCGGCGGCGTCATCGAGAAATTGATCGACGCTCTCGATGTTAGAGCCCTTGTAGCTCGATCCGGCCATGGTTTATCTCCTTACCAGTTAATGGGCTCTAACTAAATGTGGTGATAATCTTCGACACCGACCGTGAAATCGGTTCCCGCGAGCGGCACTTGCGCCATCGCGGACGCCTCCATGGTAAGCGCGGCGAGATCTTCCGGCTCGAGGCTGTGGACGTTGGTCTTGCCGCAGGCCCGCGCCATCATCTGCGCCTCGATAGTCAACGTATGGAGGAAATTGTAGACCCGCTCGGCCGCCTCGTCCGGGTTTAGGCGCTTGCGCAGCTCGGGGTCCTGCGTCGCCACGCCGACCGGGCAACGTCCCGTATGACAGTGATAGCAATACCCAGCCTCGACCCCCATTTCCTCGGGGAAATTGGCCTCTGGAATATCCTTGTTGCAATTGAGCGCCATCATCACCGAATGGCCGATAGCGATGGCATCGGCGCCAAGTGCCAAGGCCTTGGCGATATCGCCCCCGTTGCGCATCCCGCCGGCATAGACCAACGTGATTTCGCCCCTCTTGCCGAGGTCGTCGATGGCGCGTCGTGCCTGGCGGATAGCGGCAATACCAGGCACCCCGGTTTCCTCCGTCGCCAGGTGCGGGCCGGCCCCCGTCGAGCCTTCCATGCCATCGATATAGATCGAGTCCGGATCACACTTGACCGCCATGCGGACGTCGTCATAGACGCGCGCCGCGCCGAGTTTCAACTGTATCGGGATCTCCCAGTTGGTCGCCTCACGGATCTCCTCGATCTTGAGCGCCAGGTCGTCGGGCCCGCGCCAATCGGGATGGCGCGCCGGTGAGCGTTGGTCGATGCCAGCTGGCAACGAACGCATTTCGGCCACTTGGTCCGTCACCTTTTGGCCCATCAGATGGCCGCCAAGACCAACCTTGCAGCCCTGGCCGATGAAGAACTCGCATCCGTCCGCCAACCGCAGATGGTGGGGGTTGAAGCCGTAGCGAGACTGGATGTTTTGATAAAACCATTTCGTGGAATAACGCCGCTCGTCTGGGATCATGCCGCCTTCGCCAGAGCACGTCGCCGTACCTGCCATTGTCGCGCCACGAGCAAGCGCGGTTTTTGCTTCATAGGAAAGCGCGCCGAAACTCATGCCCGTCACATAGACCGGAATGTCGAGCACCAGGGGGCGCTTTGCGCGCGGTCCAATCACCGTTTTCGTCTCGCATTTCTCGCGATAACCCTCGATGACGAACCGCGTCAGCGTGCCCGGCAAAAACGTCAACTCGTCCCAGTGGGGGATTTTCTTGAAGAGCGAAAAACCCCGCATGCGGTAGCGACCGAGTTCCGCTTTGACGTGGATGTCATTCATCACCTCGGGCGTGAAAATGCGGCTCTGGCCGAGGCGATACTTCCTCTCCTCTTCGAGCCTGCGTGCGCCTTTCGATTTCTTTTTCTTCGCCATTTCAAACTCCTGCGACACTCAAGTCATTAGAGGATGAGCTTCTTCTCGGTCGGCTCGAGGTTGTCGTAATTCCAAAGCTGCTTGCCTGCGACGATCTTTTGGAAGTGGTTGACACCTTTTTCCGGTAGCAGCCCGTACATCGTCAGCTTGCGGGTGAGCCAGGCCTTATCCAGGTCCGTCAACTCGCTCGGCACCGCATCGACACCGAGATCGGTGATCTCGCCACCGATGTAGATCGTGCCGTCATACATGGAATCACCAAGGTTCTTGCCTGCATTGCCGCAAACCACCATGCGACCGCGCTGCATCATGAAGCCGGAGAATGCACCCGTATCGCCACCGACGATAATCGTACCGCCCTTCATGTCGATGCCTGTTCGCGATCCCACCGAGCCCTTGCAGACCAAGTCGCCACCGCGAATCGCCGCACCAAAGGTCGAGCCCGCATTCTTTTCGATGACCAACGTGCCAGCCATCATGTTCTCGGCGCACGACCATCCAACGCGACCCGAAATCCGAATATTCGGGCCATCGATGAGCCCACACCCGAAATACCCGAGACTACCCTCGATTATCAGGTTCAATCGGTTGAGAATCCCGACGGCGAGAGAGTGCTTGGCGCCAGGGTTTTTGACCACGATTGTGCCATGCCCCTCCGTCATCAACTCGCGAATGCGGGCATTGATTTCCTTTGCCCCCATATTTGATGCGTCGATCTCGGCTCGCTTGTTGAAGTCGACGTCGAAGGCGTCGTGATAGCCGAACCCACCGTCATCCTTGAGGTCGAAGAACGTCTCCTGCGTGCGCCCAGTCAGCTGCTCGGTGTGCATCCCCAAGTCATGGGACAGTTTATCTTGCGAGCTCATGTTCGCCATACTCGAACCTCCGCGTCATAAGGATCCCACGTATCGATCTCATGCGGTACGATGCTGCGGATCGCGACCTCCTCAGAGGCCAGCGCGACGAGATCATCGCTTTCGTAGAGCACCATGGGCTTGGCCGCCATGGTGTCTTTGGCCAGGCCCAAGGCATCCTTGGTCGCCACCAGGTAGGTAAAAACCCCTTCAATTTCCTCGATCGATTTTCTCAAGGACTCTTCGAGCGTGTCACCCTTGTCCAGGTTGTTCGCCGTATAGACCGCCAACAGCTCTGAATCGCAGTTTGAGACAAAGCGATGACCGTCCCGCTCCATCTCGCGGCGCATGATCCAATAGTTGGTGATCTGGCCGTTGTGGACCACCGCGACATCGTTGTAAGGATAGGCCCAATAGGGGTGCGCCGAGCGAATATCAACGTCCGATTCCGTTGCCATGCGGGTATGCCCGATACCGTGCGTCCCTTTGAAATCACCAAGGCCGTACTGCTCAGAGACCACTGTGGCGTCACCCAAATCTTTGATCAACTCGAGCGCGTTGCCAATAGAGAGAATCTCCGCCCCTTCGATATCCTCGATGAAGTTTGCGAGGTTACGCATGTCGCCATCGTATGTGATGCGATAGCGAAAGGCATATTCCGTCGCTTCGTCTTCCTCTTTGACATCGGCGCCCAATTTCTTGAGCCGCTCATCGACTTCCACACGACGCTTTTTGATCTCGTCATGGATGCGAAATCCCGATGCGAGATCTTCCTGTTCGGCCACCTTGAACCGCAGCACATATTCACCCGCGGCTGGCGTCCCATAGATCGCAAACCCGGTCGAATCGGGCCCGCGATGTCTGAGCGCCTGCAGCATCGCGGTCATTTCCTGACCAATGCCGCTCGTGCCGTCGCGGTGGATCAACCCAGCAATTCCACACATTTTCCCGTTGCTCTCCGTCGCTTGCTTGGACTGCCTAAGAAAGGTGGGCTGCCATGGAGGAAAACCCCGCCGACAGCCCGAGAGTTTCCCCTATGGTAGGCAGTGCAGATAGGTGTCCTGGTCCCATTCGGTGACCGTGTGCATGAAGCGCTCCCACTCGTCCCACTTGTATTCGTGGTAGAGCCGGTACATCTCGCCAGGCAGGCCTCTTTGGACCACTTCGTCGGCGGCGAGCGCCTCGAGCGCGTCGCCGAGCGACATTGGCAGTTTCTTGACCTGTTTGCCGGCTTTGATGGCTTCATAAATGTTGCGCTCCTCCGGCTGGCCCGGGTCGAGCTGGTTGTCGATGCCGTCATCGGCAGCCGCCAGGATGGTCGAACCCATCAGATACGGGTTCACCATGGAGTCGACCGAGCGGTATTCGAACCGACCGGGGGCCGAAACACGCAAGCCCGTGGTGCGGTTCTGGAAACCCCAGTCGGCAAATACCGGTGCCCAGAAGCCTGTGTCCCAAAGCCTGCGATAGGAGTTCACGGTCGAGCAGCCGATCGCCGTCAGCGCTTGTAGGTGATGCACGATGCCGCCGATTGCGACCAGACCGGCTTTGCCGGGCATCTGCGGATCGTCGTCATCCGGCATAAAGGTGTTGTCGCCACCGGAGACATACATGTAGTTGTGCTTCATGCCCGGCAGGTGGTCCGGGTCATTGCCAGTCCGCCTGAAGTGGTCTTCGCCACCGCGCCATAGCGACAAGTTGTGGTGGCACCCTGATGCCGATACGCCCATAAAGGGTTTGGTCATGAAGCAGGCGATCAGGTTGAACTCGCGTGCGACCTGGGCACAAATCTGGCGGTAGGTCGTCAGGCGGTCAGCGTTCCTGAGCACGTCGTCGAACATCCAGTTGAGTTCAAGCTGGCCTGGTGCGTCCTCATGGTCGCCCTGAATCATGTCGAGCCCCATTAAGCGGGAATACTCCATGACCTTCATGTAGACCGGACGCAGGCTCTCGAACTGATCGATATGGTAGCAGAACGGCTCGGAGAAACCGCCGGCCGGTTTACCGTCCTCATCCTTTTTCAGCCACATCATCTCCGGTTCGGTGCCGACGCGCAGATGCAGGCCGTTATGCTTTTTTTGGAAGTCATCGTGCAGCCGGCGCAGGTTACCACGACCATCCGACGTGAGAAACGCACCCGGGCTTTCTCGCTCCTCACGGTTGCGAAATAGTGTGCACCAAAACCGTGCGACACGCTTGTCCCAAGGCAGCTGCATGAAGGTCTCAGGCTCAGGAATGCCGACCAACTCGGCCGCTTCCGGTCCATAGCCGAGATATTCACCACCGCGGTTCACGAACAGGTTGACCGTCGCGCCATAAACCAGCTGAAAGCCCTTTTGGGCGATGGATTCCCAGTGATCGGCGGGGATCCCCTTTCCGCAAATACGTCCAGTGACTGAAACGAATTGCAGATAGAGATACTGAATGCCAAGTTCGTCAATCTTCTCGCGGACTTGTTTGACCAAATCTGCGCGGCCGTCAGCCTCGACAAAACCTTCTATTTCCATCGCCACGATACGTTACCTCCCAACTGTCGACAAATTCGAACCTATTTCACTCCACAGGGACGAATGCATTTGATCTACGGGCAATCCGCAAAGTGAAGCATCCATGCACGCCTTGTTCAATCTCGCTACTAAATTTCCATGCGCTCAATTGCAATTGCCCTCAGCCCCCTTGCCATGTTGCACGGTTTCGGCTGCTCGGTGGTGTCAAATCGGTGCGGTCGTAAAATCGGACCGGTAGGTCCCGGTTCCGGCCAAGAGCCGGCTACCATTTGGTCACGCCCGTCACATCGTGACAAACATCGGATGCTAGTACCAAATCTCACTTCGCACGCAACCTCGCCTAGTTCTGCTGCATTCGATCAGAGAATTCACACCGAACATCCTGTTCTTGAGTAGGAAACGACGAATTGAGAACAAACGGTCGATGCGTGCAGGACGAAAATTGACTACAATTCTCTCTTTCTAATTTATTAGGTATTGGCCAATTGACACCAATTTCACTATCATCCTGGGGCGGCTCGATATGACAATGCTCACTTTGGTATCGTTTCAAGCCCAATAAGCAAGCCCCCTTTCCCCGTATGCGTCCAATGGACTTCTTGACGATTGCACCTTGAGAACAGACATAATCAGGCCACAAGTGAGAGCCAAATGCAAACCAATTTTACCCAATCAAGAACCAATTGTGCGGTTTTTTCTCGAATGAGGAGTTCGAACTGATCAAGCAGACCAACCAGTCCAACGTCATCATTGGAGCAACTGTCGAGGAAGCGGCGTTGGGTCAAAAGCGGGGCGCCAAGGCCGTCATTGCACGGGTCCGAAAGGCGATTGAGACCGGTGTCTATGTCCATGGCGAGCAGATTCCACCGGAGCGCGAGCTCGCAACCGCATTTGGTGCTGCGCGTAGCACCATCCGCAAGGCTCTCAACGAACTTGAGAAAGACGGCTTCGTCGTGCGCCGCGTCGGCAGCGGGACCTTTGTCGACTACAATGGCCCACTGCAGGGCAGCACGGGCGAGATTGCCGATCTAATCAGCCCATTGCAGCTGATTGATGCCCGCATCGCGGTTGAGCCGTACATGGCTCGGCTTGCCGCATTGCATGCCACCCAGCGCGACATGGATGCCATCGAAGCCATTCTCTCCCGGCTCGAGGCCTGCAATGGTGACAAGGAATTGTTTTCGCGCGGCGATGCTGAGTTTCACCTCTCCATAGCGCGCTGCGCTCGAAACCCGCTTTTGCTGCATGTCTATGAGCAAATTAACGACATCAGATCGCGGCCGTTGTGGGCGGCGATCAAGGAGAAGGTGCTGACCCCCGAGCAGATTACTTCTTACAGCGCCCAGCACAGAGAGATCTTCGAGGCCATGCGTCGCCGCGATGCACGCAAGGTTTCGGATTTGATCCGCGGCCACCTAGACAAAGCCAGGCAGGATTTGATTGGGGCGCACAGCTGGTAGGCGCACCATTGGCGCAGTGTTTGAGCTAGGCAGAGCGTCGCTGCGTATTCGGCGCCAAGCAGCCACGCCAACGTGTTAGCTCGACGAATCCAGCCGTTCGGCTACCCGCCTCAAAACGACGGGGCCACCTGCCTGCGACTTATCGACATCAAAGACGGCGTTACCTATGCCAATAGGCTTTTTCGTGCCGACGAAATGAATTTTGCCACCATCGAGTTCGACGAATCCACGAAACAAGTTTCCCATGAAAAAGCCCAAGATCGTAATCTGACTGGCATCTGCGAGTTCACGTCGTTTTTCCTCCGCCCAGCCCCAGCCGAACGGGCAATTGATGGCATGCTTTTCTGGCTTGTAGCCCTGAGTGATGCGGACGATGTTCCAATTGAAGGGAATTGCCTGGTCCAGGCGAAATTGACTGCGACCCGCAGCGGCGCCGATCTTGTCCATGAGTTGGGCCCGCAACCGGGTTTGCTTCTGACAGGTGTTGTAGACTTGGCTGTAGTGCAGCCCGAGCACCACGCAAATGATACCTGGTGCGATAAAGAGTGCTGGCTTTGATGGTAGCGAGCTGAGCGCGCCTTTGATATTCACCATTTGGTTTTGCCGTGGTTTTGAGTTGTTGTTTCAACGAGTTTTGGTTTCGCACACGGTCCGGCGCCACCCGGCCCCATCCCATCGTCGTTTGATTTGCCCGCATAGACACAGTACGTCAAGATGCAGAGGCCAGGTCGCGCCGATCCATGGTTGCACGCAGCGTTACGACCGCGACACCAAACGAAAGCTCGCACCGGGGTGCGCCAGGCGAACCCATGTGACCGGCACGCCGTTCAGCCACGTCCGTCGCTCCACCACAAAGAGCGCATCACGCGGCTCCAGATGGAGCAACGCCGCCTCCTCCTGAGTGGCGTTGGCGGCAAGAAAGGTATGTTCGGCATCGCAATAGGGTATCTGACGTACGAGCCACTCGTTGGGCCCGAACTGGGAAAAGTCTTGGGCCCGCGCGTCAGGCACAGCCACCAGATAGATCCATCGGTCCTCGTATTGAAAGTGCGCATCGTCCGCGAAATGCAGGCATCGTACATGGACCACATCGCCCC
>JAUVMS010000451.1 GCA_030600135.1 Hyphomicrobiales bacterium
GCTCGATTATTTCTGGCACTTGGTCCTGCCGCTGACGGCGATGGCCGTTGGCGCTTTCACGGCAATGACGTTCCTGACCAAGAACTCGTTCCTCGACGAAGTTTCAAAGCAATACGTGATCACGGCACGGGCCAAGGGTTTGTCGGAGCGACGGGTGCTTTACGGTCATGTCTTTCGCAATGCGATGCTGATCATCATCGCCGGGTTTCCGGGCGCGTTCCTTTCCGCGTTCTTTGGCGGCTCGTTGCTCATCGAGACGATCTTCAGCCTCGACGGGCTGGGGTATTTGTCATTCAAGTCGCTCATCGATCGGGACTATCCTGTGGTGTTGGGCACGCTCTATATATTCTCCCTGCTCGGCCTCGTTGTGCACCTGTTGACAGACCTCACCTACACAATGGTCGATCCGCGGATCGACTTTGAGACGCGTGAGGTTTAGTCGTGGATCTCAGGGCGGACAGGCGTGTCGAAGGCGAGGCCGGAGCTATCGGCGGCGAAGCGGTCGGGCGTCGAGACGCTGGTCCGCGCCAATTCGGGTGGCAGCTCTCGCCGATCAACCGTCGTCGGCTAGACAACTTTCGCTCGAACAAGCGTGGATGGTGGAGTTTTTGGGCGTTTCTCTTCCTCTTTTTCTTCACGCTCTTTGCAGAATTTATCGCCAACGATCGTCCGCTGCTGATGTGGTATGACGGCGAATTGTTATCCCCGGTGCTGGTTGACTATCCGGAAGAAAAATTCGGCGGGTTTCTCGCTGAGACAGACTATCGAGATCCGGTCATTCAGGAAGAGATTGTTGCCAAGGGTTGGATGATTTGGCCGCCCGTTCGGTATTCCTATCGAACGGTCAATTTGGAACTGCCGCAGCCGGCGCCCTCTCCGCCATCATGGATGCTGAACCTGGACAAGCGTTGCGTGGCCTACCCGAACGGCGTCAACGATCGCGGTTGCACGGTTTGGAACTGGAATTGGTTGGGAACCGACGACCAAGGGCGCGACGTGCTTGGACGCGTTATTTATGGCTTTAGGCTATCGGCACTGTTTGGGCTGACGCTGACATTTTTCTCTTCGATCGTGGGAGTTTGTGCAGGGGCCGTGCAGGGCTATTTCGGCGGACGGGTCGACCTCTTTTTCCAGCGCTTCATCGAGCTTTGGACGTCGCTGCCGCAACTCTACATCTTGTTGATCGTCGCTTCGATTTTGCCGCCCGGATTTTGGATCCTCTTGGGCGTGCTGTTGCTCTTCAGCTGGGTCAGTCTGGTCGGCGTGGTGAGGGCGGAGTTCCTTCGCGGCCGCAATTTGGATTATATCCGCGCGGCGCGGGCGCTTGGTTTGCCTGACTCGAAGATCATGATGAAGCACCTCCTGCCGAACGCCATGGTGGCGACGATCACCATGCTTCCGTTCATTCTGTCAGGCTCGTTCGTCACATTGACGGCGCTCGACTTCTTGGGGCTCGGACTGCCGCCCGGTTCGCCCTCGCTCGGCGAGTTGCTGGCGCAGGGCAAGGCCAACCTGCATGCCTGGTGGTTGGTGGCGACGGCATTTGCATCAATCGCGCTGATGCTCTCCCTCCTGGTTTTCGTGGGCGAGGCGGCACGCGATGCGCTTGATCCGCGCAAGACGTTTAAATAATGGTGAAAATGGCAGTGGATGCTCCATCAGAATTACTTGTCGATGTCCGCGAATTGTCCGTCGATTTTCGGTCGGCCGACACCGTCACTCATGCGGTCAAACGGGCCTCATTCAATGTCGCCAAGGGCGAGACTGTTGCGCTGGTGGGTGAGTCCGGTTCGGGCAAGACGGTTTCGGCTTTGTCGATCATGCGGCTGTTGTCCTACCCGGCGGCGTCGCATCCAAGTGGGCAAATCGAGTTTCAAGGCACAAATCTGCTCGAAGCGCCGGAAAGTTTCATGCGCGAGATCCGTGGCGATCGGATTTCCATGATCTTTCAAGAGCCGATGACCTCGCTCAACCCGCTGCACACCATTGAGCAGCAAGTGGGTGAGGTGCTTGGACTGCACCGTGCCATGACGGGAGAGGCCGTTTATGAGCGCGTCATGGAATTGCTCAACCGTGTCGGGATCAGAGACCCGGAAAAGCGGCTCGGGGCCTATCCGCACCAACTTTCCGGCGGACAGAGGCAGCGTGTCATGATTGCCATGGCGCTCGCCAACGAGCCCGATCTTTTGATCGCCGACGAGCCCACAACGGCCCTTGACGTCACCATTCAAGCGCAGATCCTGGAGCTGTTGAAGGAGCTGCAGCGCGAATTGCACATGGCCATGCTGCTGATCACGCACGACCTCGGTGTTGTGCGCAAAATGGCGGATCGCGTCTACATGATGCGCGATGGCGAAATCGTTGAGCACGGCACAAAAGAGGAAGTAATGGATGTGCCATCACATCCTTATACACGGCACTTGCTCGAATCCGAGCCGAAGGGTGATCCGCCAGCTGAAAACTTGGCAGCGCCGGTGGTCATGGAAACCGACGACTTGAAAGTCTGGTTTCCCATCAAGCGTGGTTTTCTGAGGCGGACGGTCGATCACGTCAAAGCCGTCAATGGGCTTTCACTCAAGCTCAGAGAGGGCCAAACGCTTGGTGTGGTTGGCGAATCCGGGTCCGGCAAGACGACGCTAGGGCTGGCGCTCTTGCGATTGGTTTCTTCAGAAGGGCCAATCGCCTACGTGGGCCAACGGATCGACGAATACAATTCGCGACAGATGCGTCCGCTCAGGCGAGAGCTTCAGGTGGTGTTTCAGGATCCCTATGGCTCGCTTAGTCCGCGGCTCTCCGTTGGGCAAATCATCGAGGAAGGTCTGCTCATCCAAAAGCCGGAGCTGACCTATGACGAGCGACGTGAGCGGGTTTCAGGCGCGCTGGAAGAGGTAGGGCTCGAGCCCAAGCATCAAGATCGCTATCCGCACGAGTTTTCCGGCGGTCAACGCCAGCGTATCGCGATCGCACGTGCCATGGTTTTGGAGCCGAAGTTCGTGATGCTCGACGAACCGACGAGTGCGCTCGACATGTCGGTCCAGGCCCAGATCGTCGATCTCCTGCGGGAACTGCAAGAACACCACAGCCTCGCCTACTTGTTCATCAGCCACGACCTCAAGGTGGTGCGCGCGCTTTCCAATCATGTGATCGTCATGCGCATGGGCGAGGTGGTGGAGGAAGGACCGTCGCAGGCAATTTTCGCCAATCCCCGACATGCCTACACGCAGGCGCTGCTCGCTGCCGCCTTCGATCTCGAAACGGCGCCGGAGGGCGTGGTCGCGCAATAAGCGAACTGCCTCCTGCTGATGAGAACAGCCGGCTAACTGGCGCGTCGCGTTTCCTGAAAGGCTACCGGCTGTGTTCGCGCCGGCTTGGCAAGGGCCGGAAGGCGCTTGATGGCAGCAATCTCGGAGCCCTGCTTGGCAATTCGGCGAACCGCTTCCTCCAGCGTTTCGACGAC
>JAUVMS010000167.1 GCA_030600135.1 Hyphomicrobiales bacterium
CGCCGTCATCGCGGCCACGCACCCGGTATCGACATGCAACTCTTCACCGGCTCGCAGCTCTCGCTCGACCACCGTGCCGCCCGCATGCACAAACACCCATCCATCGCCGTCGAGCCTTTGCATGACAAAGCCTTCGCCGCCGAATAGTCCAGTCATGACCCGCTTTTGAAAGAAGATGCCCAACGTGACGCCGCGTGCGGCGCAAAGAAAGCTGTCTTTTTGACAGACCAGGGTCCCACCCATTTGATCGAGCCTAATCGGCAGAATGTGTCCCGGATAGGGCGCCGCAAATGCCACGCGTGCCTTGCCGTGGCCCTCATGCAAGAATAGCGTGGTGAAAAGCCCTTCACCGGTGAGCAGGCGCTTACCTGCCCCGGCGAGCTTGCCCAAAAAGCCACCACTCCCGCCGCTATGTGAGCCGTCACCGAACACGGTATCCATGGTGATATCGGCATTTTTGAACATCATGGCGCCGGCTTCGGCAATGGCGCTTTCGCCGGGATCGAGTTCAATTTCGACGAATTGCATTTCGCCGCCCTTGATTTCAAAATCAATGTCATCGGCAACGCCGCTGGAGCGTTGATGTTGCCTGCCGCCAACCTGCGGGACCGATCCCATGAGAGCCATGCTCACCTCCATTTCGCCGAGCATCCTGTCCGCCTATATAGGCAGCGTTCTGCTCAATTTGGAGGAATAGGCTTTGTCATCCGATTAACGCGGCGCTTACCATGACAAGAAAATGCCACCCAACGACCTGAAGGGCTGTAGGAAAGGTGAAGTCAGGCTCAATTGCGACACAGCTTGTGCCACCACTTGAGTTCGACACCATAAGCTGTTGATTCGTTTTGACTTAGGGCTGTTACGATAAACGGCGCGTGCGACAATCACTGGTCAGGTCACGGCGATTTTCCCCAGCCATGCGCGGCGAAAACTTGCCGCGGGTAGATTCGCCAACATAAGACAGAACGCTTGGGCCGGGGAGAACGACCGCAATGTATCTAATACTTGCTGTCACCACGATTTTGACGGGCTTTTTTGTCTGGGTTTCAGTTATCCCTTGGCTGCGAGAACTGCTGATCGATCACGATGTGGCTCCCGATAAACCCTGGCCCTTTGGTTATCGCACAGCTTGGCTTGCCATCAGAACCACGGACTCCGAGGCCGTTATCGACACGCTCGGGCTTGCCGAGCTCCAGTGTGTCAATTGGCGTACCGGCATCGCAACGACCTATGACGAAGATCTCGGCTCCTATTATGTCTTCGTCTCACCGCCGGTCGGCGAGTGGACATTCGTTGTCGGCCTCGCCCTGCCTCACCCTGTGAACGCCCGTTTCATCGACGGTTGCATGCCTCTCCTCACATCGGTTGCCGCACGTTTTTACGACGTCCAGTACTTTTTCACCTATCCCGTTATCGAGCACTATGCCTGGTCGCGCTTTGAAGCCGGCAAACTGCAGCGCGCCTTTGCCTGGGGCGATGAGGGTGTCATTTGGAACAAGGGCCCCCTGACCCAGGAAGAGCGCGACTTGGGCCTCAAGGTGTTCGAGTTGCGCCGGCTCGGTGGTACGGACGTCGACAACCTTGATAATGACGATGATGCCGGCTACCCCCGCGAGGACCACGTGCTGAAGATTGCAAGCGCATGGAGCCTCGATCCGACCGAGATTGACCATCAATCGGCGGATTCCGCGCTTGGCTTTGTCGGCCAAGTTCCAAACGAATGGCGGATTAAACGCACCAAGCCGCGCAAACGGTCGCGAAAGCGACAGTCGGACTTGCGACCGGTGACATGATGTCGCCGTTTATTGTTTGCCCTGACCCGGTGCCACGTCTCTCAATTTTGTTTCAAGCAGCTTGCGCCAGCGGGGCAGCAACAACGCTGGCGATCGAGACCGGCCCGCGGATGCGGGTTACCTGAGCATTTTGCTGTGCTCGCTTTGCGGCACGCGCCGACGAGGTGCCGCTGAGCCACACGACCCGCCGTGCCACGCGTTTCCCGCCGCGCGCCAGAGGCTTTGCGTTGGCCAATGGTTGAGCAACGATTAAGCGCTTGTTGGCGTTGCCTTGCGTGGGTGCAGCTCTCTTGGCCTTATTTGTGCTTTTCACCTTGGCTCGTTGTCGACAGGGTCTGTTGGTCGTCGCGCTACTTACAATCAAATGCTTGCGAGCCGCTTTGAGCCGAGATGCGCCGACCCTTGGTGCCGCGCCGCGGCGGCTCATCAACGTGTCCAAGTCTTGGGCGGCTCTATCAGCTTGCGCGGCTGTAACAGCTCCACCGTCGCATGGCGTTTCGCGAGCCGCATCCAAAATGGCGCCGATGCAAAGGGATGACGTGCGAGGGGCTTCGTTCCGTTTTGTCAACGCCGGCGGGCAGACCAGCGCCCTGCGCTGGCGGCGCTTGGAGGCACCCTTTAGCGCCCTCTTGCGCTTGGACTCATCGCGGGCCGCCTCAGTGACGGCGTTGGTCGGCGCTGCCCTATCGCGCCCCAAGAACCAGGAGAATGGATTAAGCCACATTGATCTCAGCTCGCACTCACGACTTTTGTGCTAAAACGTGCTGCGATCTTGGCGCCGAGGAGTTAAGGAGACATTGCCAATTTTACTAATTTGGAACAAAAGTTATATTTTTTTGAGTTCGTTTGAGCAAGACTGCAGTATTCCCGGATCAGTAGAATTGTTTGTAGTATTGTTTATCTATGGTTTTTCTATTCTTTACATAACTTAATTCCGATTGGAATGAGAGTTTCAAAGTATTGTTATATATGTCTGTGCTCGTCTTAATATAATTGTTTATTAAAATCGTTGAATACTACCGGGAAGTGTCGCGAATTCATTGTCCGCCGAAGCGCATCAAACTAATTGAAATCCGACGTCAGCGCACGAGATCCCCACGCTGCGCCAGCTTGTAATACACCGCCGAATTCGAGACGACACCACTAACTGGATGGCAGGGCCGCGCGTAGGTCAGCCGGCTATGTGGATCGATCACCAGGGCCGTGCAGCGTTTGTCGAGTTCCTGGCCCTGCACACCGGCAACAAATCCTGCAACCAAAGCGGTCTTTTGCGTCGGCTTAGCCTCGGCGCCGACCACCGTCCTCACACTGTCGCGGGCATTGCCCTGCTCTGTGCTGGCCTCTTCCACGGAGGCCATTACCACCGTGCCTGGCTCATGCAGCAGGACGTCACCTACAAAATGCCAAAAACCGACGAAGTGCCAAAATATGATTCCGAGGATAAAACCGCCACCACCCCACCAAAGATGCGAAAGCGTCCTTGTTGGCTGGAGCGTGGTGCCATCGGTTTGTCGGCGCGCATCAGAGGGGGCCGGTGCGTCGGGAGCGATGCCAACCTGGCCAGCTTTGCTCGCCTTGTCGCTGTCACTTTGCCCTGAACCCGAGCCGACCGCTTCAATGGCATCTGTCACGTTCGACGAGTCCGCGACCAAGTCTTCGGCGACGTCGCCCCCCTTGATCGCTTGGTCCGTCATGCATTGCCCCTCATCGGCCGAGACAGATGGTCAATGAGTGTGGGGATTCGCTCGCCCAGGCAAGCATTCATGACGCGACGTCGGCAGGCCCAGCGCCACATGGCAGCATAAGGCGTTGATCATAGCCTGTTTTGGGCAATGAATTTTTTGCCGCCTCGTTCAACTTGCTCCCGGCCTGTCGGGCAGATTTCATGGCTGCAATTGAACCGTTTTTTGTCCAGTCGGACTTCACGCGCCCCGTTGTCGCGCCAGGAGTTCGCTTGCCGAGTGGTTCTCACCAACGGAAAGGCCGCAGATTTTCGAGAGCTGCGCATAGGCCATGCCGTTGTCCGTATGCCATGTGTTGAACTGTTTTTGAATCTTCTCCAAATCGCGCTTGGAACGAGGCTCATCGGCAATCTCCAGCCCTGCGTCCTTGAGGCAGGCCACGACATCGCGCGTCAGTAAAAAGCTATCCTTGCCGATGAACCGCAAAAAATATTGCCCGGTGTTGCCACCGAGGCGTTTGGGCACCTTGCTCAACCATCGAAAGAGCCCAACCAAATCGTCGCCTGGCCAATCGGCCAGAAATCGACCGGCACTCTTGTGCTCTTTCGCCGAATCGAGCACGACGATCGCATTGTGGCGAACCGACATGATTTTCGCCCCATGGCGAACAATTCGCGTGTCGCTGGTCAATTCGTCCCAATATTCATCCGGCTGAAATGCAAGAAATCTTGGATCAAAACCGTGAAATGCCGTCTCGAAACCTGGCCATTTCTGATTGACAACACGCCACGAAAAACCTGAACAAAAAATTCTTCGCGTCATTTCCGCAAGAATCCGGTCGTCGGCCATCTTTGCCAGTTGTCGCTCATCCGGCGCTTTGCCCACAAGGTCGGCGAGAACCTTTTCGCCTCCCTTGCGCTTGACGGCCCGCTTTTTAATTTGTGCAAAAGTTTGCATCGTATTCCTACGTGTCAGGCAGTTTCATAAGTCGACTTTGTCCTGCTTTTGGGTTTGTCCGGCGCGCACAGGCGGCAGAATGACGTCGCCGCGGCGACACCGCCTTTTTTGCTCATTTCGCCCGCAAGCTCTGAATAGGCCCTCGCGTGTCATACAGATCTTGATCTCCCTCAAGCGCCGGCGCGAGCCGCAGCTAACGGAAATCATGTTGGCCGCCAAGTCGGGGTTGGCCTTGAGAAACGCCTCTTTGATATCGCGCGGGCTCGTGCGAATAGGTTTCGAAGGTCTAACAAATCGTCTTGGGATCGCGACGCGCTCGAACAGCAGGCGAGAGAGCTGGAAGTATCGTGTCGGCTGCAACCCCGAGCATGTTCCGTGCTTGCGATACTGGTGAATGACAAGGCGCTTGCTCGGCATGATGTCGAGCATATCGTTCATCACCCCTCTTGGCACCCACGGCTTTTTGCGCGTGCGACAGAATTCGGGCCAACCCCGCTCGTATTGTGGCCACAGCCCATGCAATACGAAGGCATAGGGCCGCCCGCCACTGCACTGCGGCTCTTTACGGCTGCCGGGGTTGCTGGCGCAATAGGTGGGCGACCACGAGAGCACGAGGGAATAGTAGTCGAAATCACCGGGATCGCCGGCTTTCTGCGCCGACGATGTTCCGGCAACAAGGACAACAAGAAGGGCACCATACGCGCCCACGCGAAATCGCTTCATGATATATCCGCAGTCCGAATTTCAGCCATCATGTCGCGATGTGGTCTAGCTCGCAAGCTTGGCGAGAATACGTGCCCAGCTCCGTGTGCCCTTTCTGAAGCTCTCGAGGTTGTATTTTTCGTTTGGTGAGTGGATCCGATCATCATCGAGCGCAAAGCCGACGAGGAGAGAATCCATCCCCAACACACTCTTGAACGACTGAACGATGGGGATCGAGCCGCCACAGCCCATCATCACCGCCGGCTTGCCCCATTCAGTTTCGAGGGCCGCCGCCGCTGCGCGCATGTATTCGGCATCGATGTCAAACCCGACCGCAGGGCTGCCGCCCCGGCTTTTGAATGTCACTGTGCAATCGGCCGGCAGGCTTGTCTGCACTAACGCTTGGAAGTCCTTGCGGATCTTTTCGGGGTCTTGGTTCGGCACGAGACGGAACGTGAGTTTGGCGGAGGCCTCCGACGGAATGACCGTTTTGGTTCCGGGGCCCGTGTAACCGCCAACAATACCGTTGACTTCGGCTGTCGGCCGCGACCAGATCTGTTCCAGGAAGCTGCGGCCAGTTTCACCCGCCGGCGTGCTCAGCCCGACTTTCGCGAGCAAGTCCGCCTCGTCGCGCCCGAGATGGGCCCACTGGGCGCGCTGCAACTCCGGCACTTCGGCCACGTCGTCGTAAAACCCTGGAATCTGAACCCGCCCATCGCCGTCGTGGAGTTTGGCAAGGACGCCCGCGAGCGCTCGAATGGGATTGACGGCCGGGCCGCCGTACATGCCCGAGTGAAGATCGCGCGAAGGGCCCTTGACCACTATCTCGACGTCCAGGAGTCCTCGCAACATTGTCGTGATTGCCGGCTGGTCGCTCCGCGCCTGGCCGGTGTCGCAAACCAGCGCGAGCTCTGCCTTGAGTTCTTCGGCATGGGCATCGAGGAACGGTCCAAGGCTCGGACTTCCAGATTCCTCTTCCCCCTCGAGCAGTACCGTGACCGAGACAGGCAGATCGCCGGCCGCCTCGCGCCACGCCCGACACGCCTCGACAAAAGTCATCAACTGGCCCTTGTCGTCGGACGCACCACGTCCGAGGATGACGGTGCCATTCCCGGGCTCCTCGGCCAGACGGGGCTCGAACGGCGGCGTCCGCCAAAGCTCCAACGGATCGGCAGGCTGCACATCGTAGTGGCCGTAAAAGAGCACATGGCGTGCGTTAGGTTCGCTCGAGCGATAGTGCCCGACCACCATCGGTTGGCCGGACGTTGGCTTGACCGAGGCCTCAAATCCAATTTCGCTGAGCACGTTCGCGCACCAGCTCGCCGCTTCGCGACAATCATCGACATAGGCCGCATCCGTCGAGATGCTGGCAATCCTCAAGAGCGAAAACAGCCGCTCCAGGGCTGCCTCACCGTTCGCCTCGACTTTTTCGAGCACTTTGTCCACGCCCTCAGCCACCATCGCGGCATTCTCCTCTTCGAGCACAATAGGTTGGCGGCATCGTCGACTCGCATCGCGACCTCGCCGAGTTCTTCAACATCCTGCTAGGTCAATTCAGTCCCGCGGCGCGGTCTCAGCGAAAGCCGGCACTGAGTTTTCGAATGCCTCCAGCCAACCAGTCAGGTCCGTATTCGTGTCGCGCCAACGACCGGCAAAGCGAAAGTCGAGATAGCCGAGCGCGCAAGCGAGCGCGATATGGCCGACATGCGGCGACTTTGGCAAGGCCGGCGGCGCCCCCTCGAGCGCAGCCAGCGCGCGATCGACTTTCTCTTGCTGCATCTCCATCCAAGGAGCGTGCCAAAACTCTTCCGGCCGGTATCTTTTCTCGTAGACCAGCAACAGACCGGCATCCATGATGCCATCCGCGAGAGCTTGCAAGGTCAGTGCCGGCCAGCGCGCGGCGCCATCGGGAAATATGCTAGGCCCGACGTGCAGGCTGTCGAGATGCTCGCAAATGACCCGACTGTCGTAGAGCACAGTGTTGTCTTCAAGGATCAAAGCCGGAAGTTTGCCGAGTGGGTTTTGCTGGCGCAGCGTATCGCCGGGATCCATCGTGTTTGCCGGCTCGATACGGAAACGATCGTAGGTGCCGGTAATCTTGGCGGCGATTTTGACTTTGCGCCCGAACGGCGAAGCGGGCGACGAGCGAAGGATCA
>JAUVMS010000005.1 GCA_030600135.1 Hyphomicrobiales bacterium
GCGCGCCACCTCGCGACGTTTCTGCTCGTCCGTTCGCATGGACGGCTGGAATTGGATGTCATGGCGGATGAGAAAGCGCTTGTCGTGCGTGTAGCGCATCGTAATTCCTGCAAATGCATTGGCCGGTGTCAGCCCCCAGTCCTCGCCAACGCCATAGGCCGCCTGTTCGTCCTCACTGAGGGGGCGGGTCAAACTGGCGTGGGCGGCAAAGTTGAGCAGGCGACCCTTGAAATAGCCGAAACGCTCAGCAAAGCCGTTAACGGCGACAATCATCTTCGGGGCAAACACACCACCGCCCGGGGTCGTGGCGGTCACACCATTGCCATAGTCGATTTCGAGCACCGGCGTTTGCTCATGGAGTGCGACATTGCCCGGCAGGCTGTCAGCCAAACCGCGGGTGAGCGCCGCCGGGTTCATGAGTACGCAGCCGGGCGTGTAAACCGCTGCGGTAAAGTGGCGGGTGCCCAGCTTCTCACGCAGTGTCGCGCCCTCGATCCAGGTGTTTGCCTCGCCAATAGCGTCGAGTTCGCGGGCGAAGGGCTCCAGCACCTCGCGCGCGCCACGCGCCGAGACAGCGGTGTGGTACTTGCCCTTCTGCCGCCAAGCACAATCGATACCGTTGCCATCGACCTGCTCTTTCAAATGCGCGATGGCGGTGCGGGCAAGCATCATGTGGCGCCGGGATGCCTCGAGTTCATCGAGCGATGAGCCCACATTGTGAGGTAGGTCGATGGCGAAGCCCGAATTGCGGCCCGATGCGCCTTCGCCGGCCTGCTGGGCTTCGAGCAAGACGATACGGCTGTCGGGCTGGTTCTGGGACAGACGCTGGGCCGCGGCAAGTCCGGCAAAACCCGCGCCAATGACCAGCCAGTCGGCTTTGATCTCTCCAGAAAGCGCCGCTCTCGATGTGCGCGGCGGCAGAATGCGGCTCCAGCCATTGCTTGAGTCGTCAGCGGGGAGGAGATCGATACGCATCGGCTAATCTATCTTGGACCGAGTACCGAACTTGGTAGCAAGGACGGCAAACAAAGCACAGACACTCTTTGCATGCTAAACCAGTGGGACACCCATCGGTATCTCGTTTGTCGGCCTCCATCATATTCTACGGCGCCAGCTTGCACATGCTGCCGTCGAAACCGAACGGACGGTTCGGGGTCAATTGACACTCGCGCGCGAACGAAATAAGAACATTCATTCAAACGCTGAAGCTACAAGCTTTGAGTTTTGCAGGCCTCGGCCCACAGGCCCGATTGTCGGCGCATGCGAATCCTATGAAGGATTGGCATTGTGGACTTGTCCCGCGTTCCGGCGGGCGAGATTAGGCGAATGGCCATGAACAAGCGCGCATCCGAACCGACCTTTGTGCATCTGCGGACCCACTCGGCCTATTCATTGCTCGAGGGCGCACTGCCCATCGCCAAGCTGGTCGACCTGGCCCTTGACGACGACATGGTGGCGCTCGCCATCACGGATACCGGCAACCTCTTCGGGGCATTGGAGTTTTCCGAAAAACTCGCCGACGCCGGCATCCAGCCGATCATCGGCTGCACCCTCAGAGTGAACTTCGGCGACGAAGTTTTGGGCGAGCTGGGCGATATACAACCCAGCCAAACGCCACCCGGCTCCAGTCCCGCTCTTCCCATCGCCCTCCTGGCCAAGGACGAGACCGGCTACGCCAATCTCATGAAGCTCACCAGTGCGGCCTTTCTCGATACCGGCGATGACGAGGCGCCTCACATCGGGCTCGACCATCTCAATGCCGCCAGCGAGGGCTTGATTGCGTTGACGGGCGGGCCCAACGGTCCCATCGACAAAGCGCTTCTCGACGGCCAAGAAGACTGTGCGCGTGAGCGCTTGGAACTACTCACGGCCGCATTCGGCGATCGCCTGTATGTGGAACTGCAGCGCCATGGCGCTGATGAAGAACGCCGGGTGGAGCCACGGCTGGTACAACTCGCCTACGATCTCGCGTTGCCGCTGGTTGCGACCAACGAGCCATACTTCGCCGAGCCGGACGACTATGACGCCCACGACGCCCTGATCTGCATCGCCGAGAGTGCCTATGTCAGTCAGGACGAACGTCGCCGCCTGACGCACGAGCACTATTTCAAGAGCCAAGACCAAATGTCGGGGCTCTTTTCCGACCTGCCCGAAGCGGTTGAAAATACCATCGAGATTGCGCGCCGCTGCGCCTATCGGCCGGTTACGCGCGCGCCGATCCTGCCCCAGTTTGTCGCGGCCGGTGACGGGGCCGACCCCGACGACATTCTCGCCGCCGAAGCGGGCGAACTTGCCGAGCAGGCGCGCAACGGTCTCAAGCACCGCATGACGGCATCCGGCCCCGCAGAAGGCCAAACCGAGCAAACCTATTGGGATCGCCTCGAGTTTGAACTCGATGTCATCACCCGCATGAAATATCCGGGCTATTTCCTGATCGTCGCCGACTTCATCAAATGGGCCAAGGGCCATGACATCGCGGTTGGTCCGGGCCGCGGTTCGGGCGCCGGTTCGGTGGTCGCCTGGGCCCTCACCATCACCGATCTCGACCCGCTGCAGTTCGGCCTCCTCTTCGAGCGTTTCCTGAACCCCGATCGGGTCTCAATGCCGGACTTCGACATCGACTTTTGCCAAGAGCGCCGTGACGAAGTCATCCGCTACGTCCAGGACAAGTACGGTGCCGACCGGGTGGCGCAGATCATTACCTTCGGTAAGCTTCAGGCCCGTGCCGTGCTGCGTGACGTCGGTCGCGTGCTGCACATGCCTTACGGCCAGGTCGATCGCTTGTGCAAACTGGTGCCGAACAACCCGGCCAATCCGGTGACGCTGGAAGAAGCAATCGATGGCGAGCCGCAGTTGCAAGAGGCCCGCGACAGCGAACAGGTGGTGGCCAGCCTGCTCGAGATTGGCCAAAAGCTCGAAGGTCTCTACCGCCACGCCTCGACTCACGCCGCAGGCATTGTGATTGCCGATCGGCCGCTGACGGAATTGGTGCCGCTCTATCGCGATCCGCGATCCAGCCTTCCGGCCACCCAGTTCAACATGAAATGGGTCGAGGCGGCGGGCCTCGTCAAATTCGACTTTCTCGGCCTAAAGACGCTTACCGTCATAGAAAAGGCCGTTGAACTGGTCCGTGCCGGCGGAACCGAGATTGATTTGGCGACCTTGTCGCTTGACGATACGGCGACCTACGAACTGCTGGCCAGGGGCGATACGGCCGGTGTCTTCCAGTTGGAATCGACCGGCATGCGCGACAGCTTGAAAAATCTGCGCCCCGACCGCTTCGAGGACATCATCGCCATGGTCTCGCTCTACCGGCCGGGACCGATGGACAACATCCCGACCTACATCAATCGAAAGCATGGCGAGGAAAAGGTCGAATATCCCCACGAGGTTCTCGAACCCATCCTAAAAGAAACCTACGGGGTCATCATCTACCAAGAACAGGTGATGCAGATCGCCCAGGTGCTTTCAGGTTACTCACTTGGCGAGGCCGACTTGCTGCGCCGCGCCATGGGCAAAAAGATCAAAGCAGAGATGGCCCAACAGCGCTCGCGCTTTGTCGGTGGAGCCGTTGAGCAAGGCGTCGATAAGGCGCAAGCAGGCTACATCTTCGAGCTGGTCGACAAGTTTGCCGGCTACGGTTTCAACAAATCGCACGGCGCCGCTTATGCCTTGCTCGCCTATCAAACCGGATATTTGAAAGCCAACCACCCGGTCGCATTTCTTGCCGCATCGATGACGCTTGATATGGGCAACACCGACAAGCTTGCGCTGTTTGCCGACGAGGCGCGGCGCTCGGGCATCACGATCCGCCCGCCGTGCGTGATGACATCTGAAGTCGACTTCGTGCCCGAGGGTGGTGCCATCCGCTACTCGCTGGCGGCACTGAAGAATGTTGGCCGCGGTGCGGTCGAAAGCATATGTCAGGCGCGTGCAAAGGGCGGTCCATTCGCCGATATTGACGATTTCGCCTGCCGCTTGGACCCGCGCGCCGTCAACAAGCGTTCGTTGGAGATGTTGGCCGCCGCCGGCGCCCTCGACCAAATGATCCCCGACCGCGCCACGGCATATGCCAGCGTCGAGCGCATCATCGGTGCCGCTCAGCGCGCGCGGGCCGATTTGGAGGCAGGTCAGAACGACCTATTTGCTTCGGGCGCCGCCGAGACGGATGCGCCGGTGGCTAAGCTCGACGTTCGCCCTCAGAATTCGTGGACTCCCACCAAGCGATTGACCCACGAGTTCGAGGCAGTCGGATTCTATCTCACCGGTCACCCTTTGGATCAATACAAAGAGGTTTTTGACAAACTCGGCGTAATGGAATGGACGGAGCTCCAGCAAACCGCGCGCGAGGCAGGCACGACGACAGCCATGCTCGCCGGCATGGTTGTGTCATGTCGGGTAAGGCGCTCAAAAAGCGGCAACAAATTCGCATTTGCGGCCTTTTCCGATCCGACCGGTCAATATGAAGCGGTCGTCTTTTCCGACACGCTGGCCGCCGCCGGCGAACTCATGGAACCGGGCAAAGCGGTGTTGTTGCGGGTCGAGGCGGAATGTGAAGCCGAAACCGTTAAGGTTCGTGCCAACAGTATTGAGGCACTCGATCGAGTTTCCAACACCGTACAGAGCCGCCTCACCATTTTTGTCGGTGGCCAGACCAGCTGGCAGGACCTGTCACAGTCCATCGTTCCAGGGGGGCGGGGCGAATTGCACCTTGTCGTGCGTCTGCCCGAGGTTGGCCGCGAGGTCGAGTTTGTCCTGCCTGGCGGATATGACGTTTCGCCTGATCGGGCGAGCGCGCTACGCTGTCTGCCTGGCGTCTTCTCGGTCTTGGAGCACTAACAACGGGCCGATCCTCAGGTGGTCGCGGTTGAACACATCAACCGCTTGTCAACCGCATGGCGAACGCATATAAGCCAACCCATCCCACACGCAGACAACGGGTCGAAGGGCTTGCCAACAACGCTTGCCTGTCCGCCCTCCGGTGGCGCTACCTAACGCGTCTCACTGTCTGCGGAGGTTCAACCGGACAAAGAAAGACGCACAACATGACTTTGCCGAACTTTTCCATGCGCCAACTGCTTGAGGCTGGCGTTCACTTCGGGCACCAGACCCACCGTTGGAACCCGAAGATGAAGCACTTCATATTTGGCTCACGCAACAACATCCACATCATTGACCTGGCCCAAACCGTCCCCTTGCTATACCAATCGCTGGTGACGGTGAGCGACATTGTCGCTCGTGGCGGGCGTGTCCTCTTTGTCGGGACCAAGCGCCAAGCCTCGGACGCCGTGGCCGATGCCGCCAAGAACAGCGCCCAATATTTCATCAATCATCGTTGGCTCGGTGGCACCCTGACCAACTGGAAGACGGTTTCCAACTCAATTCGAAGACTGCGCGTTCTGGAAGACCAAATTGGCGGTGACCAATCTGGACTGACCAAGAAAGAGCTCCTCAATCTTACCCGCGAGCGCGACAAACTGGAGAGGGCGCTCGGTGGGATAAAGGACATGGGCGGCACGCCGGATCTCCTCTTCGTGATCGACACGAACAAGGAGGCCATCGCCATTGCCGAAGCACGCAAGCTCCGCATTCCCGTGATCGCCATTGTCGACAGCAACAGCGATCCTGATGGCATAGATTTTCCGATACCCGGCAACGATGATGCCGGTCGGGCCATCACGCTCTATTGCGATCTGATTGCCCGCGCCGCCATCGATGGCATCGGGCGCGGACAAACGGCCGCCGGTGTCGATATAGGCGAGGCGGTCGAGCCGCCACCGGAACTTGCAACCAATGGCCACGACACCACCGAGGCGGCTGCCGCGAGCGAGCCGCCGCCTGCTGTGGCCGCTGCACCAAGCGAGCCTGCTGTGGCTGAAGCACCAAGCGCGCCTGCTGTGGCTGACGCACCAAGCGAGCCTGCTGTGCCCGATGCACCAAGCGCGCCTGCTGTGCCCGATGCACCAAGCGAGCCCGTTGTGGCTGACGCACCAAGCGCCGCGGTTGAAGCAGAGACGGCCCCATCCGTTCCAGCTTACAAAGGCTTGGATGCACCGGATGGCCAGGCCGATGATTTGAAGAAAATCACCGGTGTCGGGCCGGTTCTGGAGGAAAAACTCAACGCGCTCGGGATCTATCACTACAAGCAAATCGCCAATCTCACTGCCGAGGAAATCGCCAGCATCGACCAGACCCTGAATTTCAAGGGCCGCATGGAACGCGACGATTGGCTTTCTCAGGCAAAGAAGCTTCTAGAGGAATCCTCAGGCTGACACGTAGCCTGCACTTGGGCATTTTGGAATTAACGGGACACACGCTAAGAGGCATCTAATGGCAACGATTTCAGCCACAATGGTCAAGGAACTGCGCGACAAGACCGGCGCAGGCATGATGGATTGCAAGTCTGCACTCACCGAAAATGCCGGCGACATGGAGGCGGCCGTCGACTGGCTTCGCACGAAGGGCCTCGCCAAGGCCGCCAAGAAGGCTGGTCGCGTGGCGGCGGAAGGCTTGGTCGCTGTCGCCATAGATGGATCAAAAGGCGCAATCGTGGAGGTGAACTCCGAGACCGATTTCGTCGCTCGCAACGAGCAGTTTCAGGCGCTTGCCCGTGACATTGCAGACGTCGCATTGAGCGCTGCAGGCGACTACGACACACTTTTGCAGGCAAGCTATCCAGGAAAGTCGATTGCCGTCGTCGATCAGGTCAAAGAGATGGTTGGCTCCATTGGCGAGAACCTGAATTTGCGCCGCTCAGCCGGCCTATCGGTTGATGAGGGCGTGATTGCGAGCTACATGCACAACGCTGTTGTCGATGGGCTCGGCAAAATCGGTGTCATCGTTGCCCTGAATTCGAGCGGCGATCAGGCAAAGCTTGCCGATTTTGGCCGCAAGCTCGCCATGCATATCGCTGCCACCAATCCTATGGCGGTGACGGCGGACGAAATCGATAGCGATGTCATCGACAAAGAGCGTGCACTTTACATGGAGCAGGCCCGCCAAACCGGCAAACCCGACAACATCGTGGAAAAGATGGCCGAGGGACGTTTGCGCAAAGAGTTTTTCCAACAGGTCGTACTGCTCCAGCAGGTCTTCGTCGTCGACGGTAAGGAGACGGTCGAGAAGTGCCTCAAGGCGGCTGCTGCGGAAATCGGTGCACCGGTTGAAATTACCGGTTTTGCACGCTTTGCTCTCGGTGAGGGCGTCGAGAAGAACGAGGGTGATTTTGCCGCCGAAGTTGCGGCAGCCGCAGCTGGTGGCTAGACCCGCGCTGTTTGAGAGCGAGGCGATTTGGCATCGAGCAATCGGCAGCACGAACACCAATGACATCGCAACAACCCAGCGAGCCGCTGTGACCGAAAGCAAACCCAAATACAAACGCCTGCTGCTCAAGCTCTCGGGCGAGGCGCTTATGGGCGAAGCGGGTTATGGCATTGACACCGCGACGATCGATCGCTTCGCCAAGGACGTGAAGGCCGCCGCTGCTCTCGGTACGCAAATTTGCTTGGTCATTGGCGGAGGCAACGTATTCCGCGGTGTATCAGGCGTCGCCCAAGGAATGGACCGTGGCGCGGCCGACTATATGGGCATGCTCGCCACGGTGATGAATGCTTTGGCGTTTCACAATGCGCTCGAGCGAATAGGCGTTTCGACGCGAGTGTTATCAGCCATTCCGATGCCGACAGTTTGCGAGCCGTTTACCCGCGCTCGTGCATTGCATCACTTGGAGTCGACTCGTGTCGTCATATTTGCCGCCGGCACTGGCAACCCGTACTTCACGACGGATACCGCTGCGGCCTTACGCGCAGCGGAAATGGGCTGCGACGGCCTCGCCAAAGCCACCCAGGTAGACGGCGTCTATTCGGCAGACCCGAAAATCGATCCAAATGCTCGGCGTTTCGATACATTGAGCTACGATGAAGTTCTCGCTCGAAACCTCCGCGTAATGGATGGTGCCGCGATCGCCCTTGCCCGTGATAACAATATTCCGATAATTGTGTTCTCGATCCGCGAAGAAGGCAATGTTGAGCGCTTGTTGTTGGGAGAAGCATGCTGCACCGTCATTCGCGGCAAATAGTTGCACGAATTCGGGGATGATCCCCGTTTGCTCCATGCGGCTGTTTCTACGACGCCGCTATTTGCGCCGAGGGGCCAAAGACAATGACATCCAGCAGCTTCGATCTCAAAGACATTGACAGGCGGATGAACGGCGCGGTTTCCGTGCTCAAACAAGAATTTGGTGGTTTGAGAACCGGTCGAGCCAGCGCCAGTCTCCTCGATCCGATTATGGTGGACGCATATGGTACCAAAATGCCGATGAATCAGGTTGCGACGGTATCGGTGCCGGAATCGCGAATGATCACCGTGCAAGTCTGGGACAAGAGCCAGGTGGCTAAAGTCGAGAGGGCCATCAGGGAATCTGATCTCGGCCTCAATCCCGTGGTCGAAGGTCAACTGTTGCGCCTGCCTATCCCAGAACTCAACGAAGAGCGACGCCAGGAGATTGCCAAGGTCGCACACAAATACGCCGAGCAAGCACGTATTGCCGTCCGCAACGTACGCCGCGATGGCATGGAACACCTCAAACGCATGGAGAAAGACTCCGAGATCGGCCAAGATGAGCACCACACGCAGTCGGCAAAGGTTCAAGAGCTGACCGACGGTCACATCAAAGATATTGACGAAGCCCTTGTGCAGAAAGAAGCAGAGATCATGCAAGTGTGAGTATCACACGAATTCTTTGCCGACCTGAGTTCGAGGTAGGAACGAGGCCAAGGTGAGCACTTCACAGCTTGATTCCGCGTGGCAAACGGCGACAGTGGATCAGCCCGCCCATGTCGCCATTATTATGGACGGCAACGGCCGCTGGGCCGAGCAACGTGGCTTGCCTCGAACCGAGGGACATCGTCGCGGTGTGGACAGTATCCGCAAAGTCGTTAAGGCCGCGATCGAACTCGACATACGGTGCCTGACGATATTTAGCTTTTCGTCCGAAAATTGGTCCCGGCCAGTTTCGGAAATCACCGATCTCATGAACCTCATCAAGCGGTTCATTCGCCGCGACCTGGCTGATTTGCACAAGCACGGTGTATGCATTCGCGTTATTGGCGAGCGCACCAATGTGGAACCGGAGATCGTCACTCTGATTGAAGAGGCCGAGAAACTCACACGAACAAACGACGGCCTCCGGCTCACGGTCGCATTCAACTATGGATCGCGGGCCGAGATAGCCAGTGCTGCTCGTCGACTTGCTGAGCGTGTTGCCGCTGGCGAGATAACGCCGGCCGATGTGACCGTTGATACATTCGCGGGCGAGCTTCACACCGCTGGATTGCCGGAGCTGGATCTATTGGTGCGAACGAGTGGCGAACTCCGTCTCTCTAATTTCTTGTTGTGGCAGTCGGCTTATGCCGAGCTTGTTTTTCTCGACGTGTACTGGCCGGATTTTGACAAGACATCGCTTGAGCAAGCCATAACTCAATACCGCAACAGAGACCGCCGGTTTGGTGGGCTCACGGCAAATCCCAATTCTTGAGGTCATTTGTGAGCAGCTCAGGATCATCACTGTTGGACAGAATGCGGCGCTATCCGAAGGGTGATCATGATCTTGAGATTCGCACTCTTTCAGCGCTCATATTGGGCACGATTACGCTCGCTGTAACCTATGCCGGTGTGTGGCCATTCTCGATATTCATCGCAGCATTCGGCGCCGTCATGTGCTGGGAGTGGGGCCGTCTGGTTCGAGGCGTGACCAGCGACGCTTGGCTTTGGCTTCACATCTCAGCCACCTTGATTGCATCATTCCTTACAGCATTCGGCTACCAATTCTTGGCGCTGGGTGTGCTCGGGCTCACCAGTTTGTTGCTTCTTGCCGCACGTGGCCCGGGCGGAGATCGTTTGTCGGCGCTCGGTGTGCTTTATGTCGGCCTTCCGGTGGTTGCCTTGATATGGCTGCGATCCGACGCGGTCTATGGCTTGTCGGCGGTCCTTTTTGTGTTTGTCACCGTTTGGACGACCGATAGTGCGGCATATGCCTTCGGCCGAGCGATCGGGGGGTCAAAACTTATTCCCAGTATTTCCCCAAACAAGACCTGGGCCGGGTTTATTGGTGGTACGGTGGCCAGCATGGTTGCTGCGGCCGGCTTTGCCGTATGGCTTGGTAGTACGTCCTTGGTTGTCGTGGCCATTGTCGGCGGCTTGCTTGCGATTGCCGCTCAGCTCGGCGACCTCGCTGAATCGGCGCTGAAGCGAAATTTTGGGTTCAAGGATTCGAGTGGTCTTATACCGGGTCATGGTGGCTTGCTTGACCGCGTTGATGGCCTAGTCGTTGCCGCACCAACCGCGGCGCTATTGGCAATCATGACCGACCCCAACAATCCGGGCCGTGCATTGCTCAATTGGCCGTGAGTGTTGAAATTCGCCCCGCGAGCGGAGGTAGGCCTTGCAGAAAGCCGCACCCAGTCGAGTAACGGAGACTGTGACCGCACCACGCAGAGTGAGCGTTTTGGGCGCGACGGGCTCGGTGGGCCGGAGCACGCTCGAACTCATTGGGCTCGCCGACAGACCGCACACTGTTGTCGCCGTCACCGCCAACCGAAATGCCAAGCGTCTCGCCGAACTTGCGGTCGCCCATGGCGCCGAGACAGCGGTTTTGGCCGATCCAGCCCACTATCGTGAGCTACGGGATTATTTGAGCGGTACTGGGATTGAGGCGGCCGCCGGCAGCGAGGCGTTGGTTGAGGCGGCATCGCGGCCCGCCGATTGGGTCATGGCGGCAATCATGGGTGCGGCCGGACTTCGCCCGACCTGGGCCGCGGTTCAGCAGGGCACGCGTGTTGCCCTCGCAAACAAGGAGTGCTTGGTCTCGGCCGGCAGCCTCTTCATGCAAGCGATCGGCGAACGCGGTACGACACTGCTCCCGGTCGATTCGGAGCACTCAGCTGCATTCCAGGCGCTTGACGGGTCGCGCCCCGAAAACATTGAGCAAATCATTTTGACGGCTTCGGGTGGTCCGTTCCGTACTTGGGACATGAACCAACTTCGTAGCGCCACACCCGAACAAGCGCTCAATCATCCCAATTGGTCGATGGGCGACAAAATCACAATTGATTCAGCTACGCTGATGAACAAAGGCCTAGAGCTTATCGAGGCCTATCATCTGTTTCCCGTTGAACCGCATCAATTGGATGTTGTCGTGCATCCGCAATCGATGGTTCATTGTTTGGTGCAATACAGAGACGGGTCTGCATTGGCGCAACTGTCGAGCCCAGATATGCGCACCCCGATCGCCTACAGCTTGTCTTGGCCCGAGAGAATGCCCACCTCGGTGGAGCGTCTAAACCTGGCGCAAATTTCGCGTCTTGACTTTGAGCCGCCCGACAACGATCGCTTTCCTGCGCTAGAATTGGCACGCCAGGCGCTCGAACAAGGAACTGCGGCCTGCACCGTTTTGAACGGCGCCAACGAGGTTGCCGTTGAGGCATTTCTTGCCAGGAACATTGGCTTTCTCGAGATTACCCGACTGGTTGCCCACGCTTTGCAGGGTGCAGAGCAGGCGGGCCTGCTCGTCGAGCCAGGCGATATTGATGAAGTTTTAGTTTTGGATGCGGCCGCCAGGCAGCTGGCACGAGGGTTGCTCAACGAGTATGGTCATTCGTCAACATAGTGGGGTCAGCTGACGCGGCGCCGCAGACTGTTCCAAATCCGGAGAAAACCAGAACATGGACTTACTGACGCAACATTTTGGAACGGCACAAGAATACGCCATCATGGTTTTTGGTGTTCTATTTGTGTTCACTGTTGTTGTGTTCATTCACGAGCTGGGCCATTTTTTGGTTGCGCGCTGGTGCGGTGTTGCAATCAGTGCTTTTTCAATAGGCTTTGGACCGGAAATATTCGGCTTCACCGACCGTCACGGCACACGGTGGCGGTTCGCTTGGATACCGCTCGGCGGCTACGTCAAATTCATCGATGACGACAACCCGGCGAGCGCACCCTCGAGCGAGGGTTTGGCCAAGCTCTCGCCGGGTGAGCGCGAGAACAGCTTTCGATCAAAGACGGTTGGTCAGCGTTCCGCCATCGTCGCGGCGGGGCCGATCGCAAATTTTCTACTGGCGATCTTCGTCTTTGCCTTCATGTTCGCGCTCATTGGTCAGCCCATAACGACGCCGAAAATCGACGAGGTCGTCGCTGACAGCGCCGCGGCTGCGGCCGGACTCGAACCTGGCGACATAGTCGTCTCGATCGACGGAAGTAAGATTGATTCGTTTACAGACCTTCAACGCATCGTCATGTCGAGCGCGGATCGCGAGTTGACCTTGGTCGTCGATCGCGGTGGCGATTTGGTGACACTCAAAGCAACGCCGCGGCGGAAAGAATCAGTCGACAGATTCGGCAACAAGTTCCGCATTGGCTTGCTTGGGATCAAGCGTTCCATGACGCCCGAGGATCTCAAGTATAGGCGCTATGATCCGATTAGCGCGGTAGCCAAGGGCACTGAGGAAACCTATTTCATAATCACTAGGACTCTCAGTTACTTAGGCGACGTGATTGTTGGTCGAGAAGATGTCGATCAGCTCGGTGGACCGATCAAAATCGCCCAAATTGCGGGTCAAGCGGCCTCCGTGAGCTTTGGCTTTTTACTCAAGGTAGCGGCACTGATTTCCATAAGTTTGGGGTTGATCAATCTCTTTCCGATACCGATCCTCGACGGTGGTCATCTGCTGTTCTATGGCATTGAGGCAATTAGGGGACAGCCCCTCAGCGAAAAGACACAAGAGATCGGATTTCGCATTGGCCTGGCGCTGATCCTTATGCTAATGGTCATGGTGACTTGGAATGATTTGGTGCAGCTTTTTTCCAGGTCGAGTTGATTGAGGGGGCGGTAGCCCCCGTTGTCTTTGTGTCCGACGTGTTCTGATAATCAAAAACCGGCCACAAAGACCACTTCCGCTTGTCATCCGCAAGCGGCGCTTCTAGGGGACAGGGCGTTATAGGGGCACCAAGAATGCCTGCGATTCGGATGCGATTGAGCAGAGGCCTGTTATTGGCTCTCATCGCTGTGGCCATTGCGCCGGTGACTTTTGTCGCCTCGGCTTTGGTTGCGCCTGCGCAAGCCCAAGCGGTTATTGTTCGCAGCATCGAGGTTCAAGGCAATCGCCGTGTGGAACCCGAAACCGTACGATCCTATCTACATTTCGTACCGGGCGACCAATACGACGAATTCAAAGTCGACCAATCGCTCAAGGCTCTGTTTGGAACGGGCTTGTTTTCCGATGTCCGTATCTCTCGCAATGGCGCTGTTGTTGTCGTCATCGTGGTCGAAAACCCCATCATTAATCGCGTTGCCTTTGAGGGTAACTACGAGGTCGATGACAAGACGCTGGCCGCGGAGGTCCAGCTCAAGCCCAGATCGGTGTTTACGCGCTCACGCGTGCAAGCAGATGTCCAACGCATTCTAGATGTTTACAGTCGCCAAGGGCGGTTTGCCGCCCAAGTTGAGCCTCAAATTATTGAGCTCGCACAAAATCGTGTCGACCTCGTTTTTGAAATTTCTGAGGGTCCGGATACCAAGGTTCAAAGCATAAACTTCATCGGCAATAGGGCATTCTCGGATTCAGATTTGAAGGATGTCATAACCACCAGCGAAACCGGGCTGTTGAGCTTTCTGAAGTCCACCGACATCTACGATCCAGATCGTCTCAATCTCGACCGCGAGCTGTTGCGCCAGTTTTATCTCAAGAACGGTTATGCCGATGCCCAGGTTGTTGCAGCGATTGCCGACCTCGATCCCGATGGCCAGGGTTTTTACATCACCTTTTCGATCGAAGAAGGCGAGGTTTACACGTTCGGTGCCGTTACCATCGAATCGTCTGTGGCTGCGATTGATACAGTCGCGTTGGAAGGTGAAGTCCTCACTTACAGCGGTGATACGTACAATGCCGCATTAATTGAAAAGACGATCGAGAAGCTGACACTGACCGTGGCCGAGCAGGGTTACGCTTTTGCCCGCGTTCGCCCCAGGGCCGAGCGCGATCCCATCAGTCGCACGATCGGCATCGTCTACGCGATCGAACAGGGCCCGCGAGTATACATCGAGCGCATCAACATTGTCGGCAACACGCGAACGCGTGACTACGTCATTCGCCGCGAGTTTCGTCTTGTGGAGGGCGATGCCTATAACCGTCTTTTGGTTAATCGCGCCCGCAAGCGTTTGGTCGGTCTTGGCTTCTTCAAGAAGGTGGACATCCAGCGCGAACCAGGCAGTGCGTCCGACCGCGTCGTCCTGAATGTCATTTTGGTTGAACAGTCGACAGGCGAGCTCTCAATCGGTGGCGGATATTCGACCAATGAGGGCGTCATTGGCGACATCTCCATCAAAGAACGTAACCTGATGGGGCGGGGTCAGTTCTTGCGCCTCCGCTTGGCAGGGAGCGTCGAACGTTTCCAGATCGATTTGTCGTTCACAGAGCCGCGCTTCCTTGACCGAAATCTTTCCGCAGGCTTTGACATATTCCATAAGAACGTCGATCTCACCTCGGAGTCGTCTTACAAGAGCCAGAAGACCGGCGCAGGGCTGCGGCTCGGTTTTCCGCTTGGTGAAAATCTATGGATGAATACACGCTACACGTTCGTCCGCGACGAAGTATACGACGTGCAGCCTGGGGCGTCCCTAGCAGTTGTCGACGCCGCGGGCATTTCGATTGTTTCGAGCCTCGGATACGCCCTTACCTATGACACGCGCAATTCGCGTCAAAACCCTTCGAGCGGTTTCTATTTCACACTCACCCAGGACCTTGCAGGTGCCGGCGGCGATGTGAATTACATCCGCACGGTGGCTGAGGGGCGCTATTATTACCCGCTAACCAACCAAATTACATTTGTCAGCCGCGTCATGGGCGGACATATTTCGGGCTGGGGTGGTCAGGACGTTCGTCTCGTCGACTCCTTCTATGTGGGGGGCGAGAAGATAAGAGGCTTCAAACGTTCCGGTATTGGCCCTCGCGACGCACTTACAAACGATTCGCTGGGTGGCACTATCTTTTACGCGGCAACCGCCGAGGTGCGATTCCCATTTCCTCTTATTCCAGAGGAACTCGGCCTTGGCGGAGCAATCTTTGCCGATGCTGGCAGCCTCTGGCAACCAGGCGATATCCCATTGGGCGTGCTGGTGAACGACAGCAATGCGATCCGCTCGTCAGTGGGTGCCAGTATTCTTTGGTCGTCGCCGGTTGGTCCGCTGCGCGCCGATTTTGCCTATGTGATATCGGCCGAGGACTACGACGAAGAAGAGATGTTCCGTTTCGGTGCGACTACCAAGTTCTAGCCGACATCGCCCACGAGATCGTCTGGCAAGTCGCCCACCGCGCTTTGCAATGCCCGTTTTCGTGCAGCCATGCGTCGGCGAACTTGAGGGCTCCCACCCTCGCTCTTCAAACGAGCGGTTGTCGTTGTTTATCGACACTATTGAGCTGGTCGATACGGCAAGCTGGGCCAGATGTGCGTAACTTGGCAAACTCGGGGACCTAATCAGGGCTTCCTCCTTGACTGGCGAAGTTCAAGCAACTACCGCTTTGCGCGGGTTCACTTGCGGCATCAACCGCTTGCATCGGCCAGAGCACTACCAGCGTCGCCTTCACAGTTCGTCGTGAACAGGAGGACGGAGCGGCATCTATCACTCATGGCACTTTGCCAGGCGGTCTGACCAATTCTCGCTCGAGAGAGAGCGCAACCATGGAACATCCAGGATTCTATGAAAGGGCAGGGCCCTTTAGCCTGGCAGAGCTTGCCGAGGCTTTGGGTGCGGCGCTTGGCGGCTCCGCGGATCCCAACCGCTCCATCTCAAACGTGATGCCGCTGGATCAAGCGGCTCCAATGGACCTCTCATTTTTCGACAACCGTAAATATTTGAATCTGCTGGCAAAAACTGATGCCGGTGCGTGTCTGGTTGCTAAGGAATTTGTCGATCGCGTACCAGCAGAGACGATCGTTCTCGAAACGCCGACCCCTTACAAGGATTTGGCAAAGGCGCTCAGCATGTTTTACCCAGATGCTGTGCGACCGAAAGTCACGAGCGTGGGCCAGCAGGCAACATGCGATCCAGTCCATCCGAGCGCGGTGATCGAACCCGGCGCCACTATTGAGATCGGTGCCATCGTGGGGCCCGAAGCGCACATCGGCAGTGGCACGGTTGTCGCGAGCGGCGCCGTAATCGGGTACCGAGTGTACATAGGCCGTGATAGTTTCATCGGACCCAACGTCTCCATCGTCCATGCCTTGTTGGGTAATCGCGTCATCATCCACTCGGGCGTGCAGATTGGTCAGGACGGATTCGGGTTTGCCATGGGACCTCAGGGCCACCAAAAGGTTCCCCAGGTGGGTCGGGTGATTATTCAGGATGACGTCGAAATTGGTGCGAACTCCACGGTTGATCGAGGTGCTCTCAACGACACCATTGTCGGGGAGGGCACAAAAATCGATAATCTTGTACAAATTGGGCACAACGTTGTAATTGGCCGCCACTGTGTCCTGGTGGCGCAAACAGCGATCGCCGGCAGCACGGTCCTCGAGGATTTTGTCGCCATGGGCGGGCAATCCGGAGTTGGCGGTCATGTTCGTGTCGGAGCAGGTGCGCAAATCGCAGCCGGCTCCAAGTTACGCGACAGCATCCCGGCTGGCGCGAAGTATGCTGGCTACCCGGCCCGCCCGCTTGCTGAATGGGGTCGCGAGATCGCACTACTCAAACGGATGACTAAGCGTAAGGGGAATTGACAGCCGGTCACCAGAAAGGGTTGAAGTGCTGACCGAGCCTGAGTGCCGACGGAGCGCAAACAAATGAATGACGTCAAACAAGAGGAACAAAGTTCCGAGTTGGACTCGGCGGACATTGCGCGCGTACTCAAGCTTCTGCCGCACCGCTATCCGTTCCTGCTTATCGATCGCATCATTGAGATGGATGGCGACCGGTCCGGCATCGGCATAAAGAACGTGTCGATCAATGAGCCCTATTTCCAAGGTCACTTTCCAGGTTTCCCTGTGATGCCCGGGGTCCTACTGATCGAGGGCATGGCTCAAACCGCCGGCGCGCTGTGTGTCTCCAGTGTCGGTGCCGAATACGAGCCGCATTTGGTCTATTTCATGGCCATAGACAGGGCGCGATTTCGCCGGCCGGTCATGCCTGGCGATCAAGTTCACTACCACGTTGAGAAGATTCGCAGTCGTGGACGGGTCTGGCGTTTCAAGTGCGATGCAAAGGTCGACGGTCAACTGGTTGCCGAGGCCGTGATCAGCGCAATGCTCACGGACAGCTAGCCCACATTGATGCGTGAACCAGTACAAGCCCGCAATTCAAACATCGAATGCAAAAGACTGCTGAATGAGGTGACATGACAACGATCCACGAAACAGCGGTCGTAGAGCCGGGGGCTGAGATTGGCGAGGGCGTCCAGATTGGCGCCTTCAGCCTCATTGGAGGCGGTGTCGTATTGGGAGACGAAGTCAAGGTTCACTCCCATGTCGTCGTCACCGGAAACACGACGATCGGACGCGGTACGGAAATTTTTCCTTTCGCCTCTATCGGCCACATTCCCCAGGATCTCAAGTTTGGTGGAGAGGAAAGCTTCCTCGAAATCGGCGAGCACAACCGCATACGCGAGCACGTCACCATGAACCCCGGCACGCAGGGAGGCGGGCTTTACACGCGTGTCGGCTCACGTGGCCTATTCATGATGGGATCGCACGTGGCACACGATTGCACCGTGGGCGACCATGTGATCATGGCAAACAATGCAACGCTCGCTGGGCACTGCAGCGTCGGTGGCCATGCGATTTTGGGCGGCCTGTGTGCCGTTCATCAGTTCGTACGCATTGGCGATCACTCGTTTGTCGGCGGAATGTCTGGGCTCGAGAATGATCTGATCCCGTTCGGTATGGCGCTTGGCAATCGCGCCAGCCTCAGCGGGCTCAACATTATTGGATTGAAACGGCAAGGCTTTGCACGCGAACAAATCCACAACCTGCGCAAGGCCTACCGCATGCTTTTTGCTGCCGAGGGCACGCTCAAAGAGCGGCTCGAGGACGTCGACAAACTGTTTGGTACTGATCCGGGTATCGATTCCATTCTGAAATTCATCCGCACCAGCTCCGATCGCTCGCTCTGCGTGCCCCGCAATAGCAGCGAGTGATCATCGCCCGGACCGGCGAAGCCTCACCAGTTCTAGGGTGTGCGCGGCAAAGCATTGACGATGAGGACATGGCGACAACGGCTGCACCATTGGGCATTCTGGCGGGCGGTGGCGGCATGCCCATTGCCGTGGCCCAGGCGGCCAGCGATGCTGGGCGTCCGGTCCACATCGTCGCCATCAAGGGCGAAGCTGACGAGACCGTTCAATCATTTGACCACACTTGGATCGAGTGGGGCGAAGTCGGCCGCATGCTCAAGGCGTTCGAGCACAACAGTTGCCATGAGCTCGTGATCATCGGCAGCGTGACGCGCCCCGATCTGGGACAAGTTCGATTCGACCTTGGCGCCTTGCGAAATCTACCGAGCATCCTTGCCCTTACGGTCGGTGGCGATGACAGCGTATTATCCAACGTTGTACGTTTCTTCGAGGCAAAGGGTTTCGTCGTCAGGGGCGCTCACGAGATCGCCGAAGATCTTGTCCTACACGATGGCGTGGCGGGTACCTGTCAACCGCGCCCCGACGACATGCGAGACATTGCAAAGGCCTTTCAGGTGGTTGACGCGCTCGGAGCCTATGACGTCGGCCAAGCCACAGTCGTCGTGCGCGGTCACGTCCTGACTGTCGAGGCGGCCGAAGGGACCGACAGCATGCTGGAGCGCGCCGCCGACTTGCGCCAATGGGGCAGGGCCCGGTCCAAGAAACGCATGGGTGTGCTCGCCAAGGCTCCAAAGCCTGCTCAGGAGCTTCGTGTCGACATGCCGGCCATTGGCCCACGAACCGTGACACTCGCCGCCGAGGCGGGTCTTGCCGGTCTTGCGTTGAAAAGCGGTGGCGTGTTGATCGCTGAACGCGAGGCCACGATCGCCGAGGCC